>JBGVLR010000033.1:0-3342 GCA_045124375.1 Acetatifactor sp. | reverse complement strand
CGGATAGCGTTTACGAAATAACGCAGCCAGTCACTGGTCTCTTTCTCCGATTGCACAGGGAAAAAAGCCTCAGCGTAGCCCGCTACGCCTGCGTTTTTTCCCCTGCACACTCGAAGAAAGATCCGGCGTGACTGCCCGTGTTCTTTCGAAACGCTATCCTTGAAGAATGCAGTGACCGTATGGAGTCTTCTATGGAATATACATCCGACGGAAGACAGGTCAAGAGCGTTACCGATTCCAGGGGCAACCAGACCGGATACACCTACGATTCCGGGAACCGTCTGCTTACCAGGGTGACGGATGCCAGGGGCAATGCCACTAATTACACTTACGATGCCAACACGGACAAGCTGACGAAAGTGAGCAGAACGGTCGGCGGACAGGATGTAAGCGTGGACTATGCGTACGAGAAGGACAGGCTTACATCCATTACGAGAAACGGAGTGACCTTTCACTATGGCTATGATGCTTACGGCAACCAGACTTCCGTGGCAGTCGGAAGCAATGTGCTGGAGCAGACGGCTTACCGGAATAAGAACGGCCTGGCAGACCGCATGACCTTCGCGACAGGAGAATCCATCCGAAATGAATATGATTCCAAAGAGCAGCTGATCGCCCAGTACCTGGTGAAAGCGGATGGGACGGAAGAGAAACTCTTCACGAATACCTACGATCATTATGGAAATGTAGTCCGCCATGAAGACCACAGGGGAGATAAGGTGACCGGCTACCAGTATGACTTCATCGGAAGGCTTCTGGGAGAGGATGCTTCTGACGGATTTCGGATCCGTACAGCCTATGATGATAAGAACCGTGTGAAATCCTACCTCTACCGTGCAGACGGCAAGGGAAACAAGACGGAGTTTGTCTATGGGGATCCGGCAAAACAGCAGAAGCCGGGGCTTGGATACGGAGTCCTCGTAAACGGGGAAGAATGCATCCGGTATACCTACGATGCCCTCGGACGCCATACGAAGAAGACGCGGAAACTTTCCGACACCAAATCTGTGGACACAGAGTACACCTACGTGCAGGGCAAAGAAAAAGGCCTTACGACCAGCCTGGTAGAATCGGTGAAAGAGGGAAATAAGACGCTGTACTACAGCTATGATGCAGCCGGAAATATCACCGAGATCTGGGAACAGGGCACAGCCGGAGGAAGCAAAGTCCGCAAAGTGAAGTACTACTATGACGAACTGGACCAGCTCATCCGTGAAGACAATAAATGGCAGAACCTGACGATCGTATATGCCTACGATATCGGGGGCAACTTAAAGAGCCGTAAGACCTATGCATATACTACCGCAGCGACCATATCCGGAACCGTGAAATCAACGGATACTTATACTTACGGAAACAGCGCATGGAAGGACCAGCTTACCGCCTATAAAGGGCAGACGATCACCTACGATGCCATGGGCAACCCGCTCAGCTACCGAGGAAAGACGATGGAATGGGAACAGGGAAGACGGTTAAAGAAGATCACAGGAACCAACCTGACCCAGACCAACAGCTATGATAATGACGGAATCCGTACGAAGAAAGTGGTGAACGGCGTCACTACGGAATTCTACACCAGCGGATCTGCCATCCTGGCACAAAAAAGCAGTGACGGAACCAGACTGGACTTCCTGTACGATGACAAGGGAAATCTCTTTGCGATGGAATATGCAGGAGAGAGATACTTCTACCAGAAGAATCTCCAGGGAGATATCACCGGACTCATTGACAGTACAGGAACGGAGGTAGTAACCTATACGTATGATACCTGGGGCAAACTGTTGAGTAAGACAGATGGCTCCGGGAATGGACTGGCGGAAAAGAACCCGTTCCGGTATAGAGGGTATTATTACGATGCGGAAGTAAGCCTGTATTATGTATCCAGCCGGTATTATGATCCGGAAGTAAGAAGATTTATAAGTATTGATGTAACGAGTGTATTAACAGCCTCTAATTTAGTGCTTACAGATAAAAATTTATATGTATACTGTGATAATAATCCAATTGTGCGCAAAGATGGTGCAGGAACTGTATGGGAGACGGTTTTTGATGTAGTGTCTTTGGGATTTAGTATAGCAGAAGTTGCAGCTAATCCTTATGATGTGGGAGCATGGGTTGGTTTGGTAGGTGATACTATTGACTTAATACCTATTGTTACGGGCGTTGGAGAAACAGTTAGAGGAATACGATTTGTTGACAAAGCTGGAGATACCTTGGAAATTGCAAAAGCGACTGACTTTACAGCTGACGCAAAAAAAACAATTAATTCATTGAAACGCACAAATGGATTTACTAAATCAAATAGAAGGGATGGAATGAAAATTCATGAAGGATATAAGACAGGAAAGAGGTTTAGTAAAAAGTATAAAGAATATAGAAAGGTAAAGGGGATTAGGCCAGACTATTATAGTACAAAAGCCAGAAAAATTTATGAATTAAAACCTTATAATCCACGAGCTGCTAAGGCAGGTATTAAACAGTTACGTAAATATAATAAAATATTAGGTGGAAAAAACATTATGCGTTTAGAATTTTACTAGGAGGAGAAAGATGACTAAACAAGAATTTTTAGATTTTTGCCATGAAGAATTTACAAAACGAGGTTTTAAAAAAAGGAAAAAAACTTATTATTTGAACGGTGAAGGGATTTTGGTTGGCCTTTATATGCAAAAATCAATGGCTGAGGCATATTATGTTGACTTTAATTTTTTCATTGGGGAATTTACAAATCCTAAATTATATCCTACTATATATGAATCAGATTATTATGCGCGTATAAGTGTTTTGTCGAAGGATATAGATGAAGGGGACTATTATATGACTGCTTTGATAAAATATGAGTTATATACCCCAGAAGAATTAAAGCCGTATTTTGATAAAGCATTTGATGAATTTATTATGCTACCACTACTTGAAGGGAAAGAAACTGTATTAAAAATCATGGAATATTATGATGATTATACACAAGAGGAAAAAGAAAATATTATAAAAAAGCTACAGCTTAATCAATAGTATGGTGCTTAAGGAGTTTTTTGCCTTCTTTATGTAATGTAGGTGCTAATGTGAATAGTTGAAGGAACGATGTCTTGGGCAAGTAATAGTGAATAAGACCCTGGGAGCCATGAACGATTCCTACGCTTGCAACTCGGACATCATCCTGACTGCCCATACCAAAGTACAGGATAATAAGTGGTGGATCATCGGATAGCGTTTACGAAATAACGCAGCCAGTCACTGGTCTCTTTCTCCGATTGCACAGGGAAAAAAGCCTCAGCGTAGCCCGCTACGCCTGCGTTTTTTCCCCTGCACACTCGAAGAAAGATCCGGCGTGACTGCCCGTGT
>JBGVLR010000032.1:0-30017 GCA_045124375.1 Acetatifactor sp. | reverse complement strand
TGCTACCGCAGTGCAATAGAGATTGTACCAAATGCATCTAAGCGGTGATCCGAGATATGGACAGATAGATGCCACTCCAAGTTGGATCCATTATCTCATATATTTTGGTGATTGTGGAACGGTGGGTTATTCATCGCTTACGTAAAAAGTAAATAGAAAACAGAAGATGTAAGAAAGCCGTCGGCTGCAGAAAAACTGGCAGTCGGCGGCTTTTCATATCCGTTAACAGATGAAAAAGCAAAAGCTATTCATGTTTTGGTTCGTTCGTTACATCGCAGTCCAGCTTATGGAATACTTTCTTATCTACGGAAGAAAGCATGACACTGGAGTGTACCTGGCAGCCTTTTAACTTAGGCAGCTGAGCCAGAGCCAGAGTGGCATCCTCGTTGGCAGCAGCAGTAGCAGACAATGCGATCAATACCTCATCTGTATGAAGCCTTGGATTCTTACTGCCAAGGTACTGAGTCTTCAGGGTCTGAATCGGCTCAATGGCAGAAGGTGCGATAATATGCTTCTCATGTGAGATGCCTGCCAGTTCTTTCAGGGCATTGAGCAGGACAGCGGCACTTGCGCCTAAGAGATCACCGGTCTTGCCGGTAATGATCTTGCCGTCAGGAAGTTCCAGAGCTACAGCAGGTGCGCCGGTCTCTTCCGCACGCTTCAAAGCGGGAAGAACAGTGCTGCGGTCGTTGACAGTCAGCTGCTCCTGACGCATCAGCAGTTCGATCTTATAGGCTTCCTCCTCAGTGCGGGTACCGTCTGCAACGCCGGAAACAGCCTGATAATATCTGCGGATAATTTCCTGTCTGGAGGCCTCTCTGCAGGCTTCGTCATCTACGATGCAGTTGCCGGCCATATTGACGCCCATGTCGGTGGGAGACTTGTAAGGACTCTTGCCATAGATTTTCTCGAAAATAGCATTCAGAACCGGGAAAATCTCCACATCTCGGTTATAGTTGACAGTTGTAATCCCATAAGCTTCCAGATGGAAAGGGTCAATCATATTGATATCATTCAAATCTGCGGTAGCAGCTTCATAAGCAAGATTGACAGGGTGCTTCAACGGAAGATTCCAGATTGGGAAGGTCTCAAATTTTGCATATCCTGCACGGATACCACGCTTATGCTCGTGGTACAGCTGGGACAGACAGGTACTCATCTTACCGCTGCCGGGACCGGGAGCAGTAACGACTACGAGAGGTCTGGTAGTTTCAATATAATCGTTCTTCCCATAGCCTTCTTCGCTGACAATCACAGGAACATTGGTAGGATAGCCGGGAATCAGATAATGCTGATATACTTTGATACCCATGTTTTCCAGGCGCTTTTTATAAAGGATGGCACTGTGCTGACCGGTGAATTTGGTCAGGACAACGCTTCCTACATACAGTCCGCGGGAACGGAATTCATCGATCAGACGGATGACATCATTATCATAAGTGATGCCAAGATCACCGCGGACTTTATTCTTTTCAATATCGGCTGCACTGACAACCATGACGATTTCCGCCTGGGGAGCCAGCTGCATCAGCATCTGGAGCTTGCTGTCCGCAGCAAAACCCGGCAATACTCTGGATGCATGAAAGTCATCAAAGAGCTTTCCGCCGAATTCCAGATAAAGCTTGTTATCGAACTGGCTGATGCGTTCCATGATGTGCTCGGACTGCATTTTAAGATATTTCTCGTTATCAAATCCTTTTTTCATACTGTTTTTTCCTTTTTATATAGTGTAGTGACAGAAATACAAAAATTCTGCCATAGATAAAAATATTATAACACATTGATTTAGAATGGGAAATAACTATATAAAATTTATACATATTTTTTCATCAGAAAGAAATACTATTCCTGCAGACTTTCATAGACAGCCTGCATATACCGGTAATGTGCCTTTGGCAGAAATGGAGGAAAATATGGCAGATTTAAAATGTATGGTGGAAAATTGTACCTATAACAAGGAGCAGCTTTGCAGCAAAGGTGATATCATGGTAGGCGGAAAGCATGCCTGCAATACCGAAGAGACCTGTTGTGAAAGCTTTGCCCAGAAGAGAGAAGGACAGGATTCCTTTACAAGCTCCTTAAGTCATCCCAGTAGAACAATCAGCATCGACTGTGAAGCTGTAAAATGCATGTATAACAGCAATTACAAGTGTGTGGCAGACCACGTAGATATCAAGGGCTGCGGCGCCTGCGATTGCAGAGAGACCGCCTGCGCAACTTTTAAAGAGAAATAGTGAAAACCTTTTCTGAAAAAATGCTGAAAAATAATAAAAAAGTAGTTGACAAATATCTGCACGTGTGGTAATCTATTAAAGCGTGTGAAGAACACGTAACAACCAAGCAGAGTATCCACTCTCACCTTACGGCAAATGGGCTTGTAAGTGTTCATGATGTTACGACAGGTAAGACAGACACGGTCTCAATCTGTATGTGCAGAGTAAACAGGTGGATAGTTATGCTATCCACTTTTTTATTTTCTTATGGAGGTGCAAGACCATTAGCGAATTAATGATTAACGAACAGATCAGGGACAAAGAGGTTCGCCTGATTGGAGAAGAAGGTCAACAGCTGGGGATTATGTCCGCAAGAGAAGCGCAGAAGCTGGCAGATGAAGCCGGTTTGGATCTGGTAAAGATTGCGCCCACCGCAAAGCCGCCGGTGTGCAAGATTGTGGATTATGGTAAGTTCAGATATGAACTGGCCAGAAAAGAGAAAGAAGCCAAGAAGAAACAGAAGGTCATTGAGATCAAGGAGATTCGTCTGTCTCCCAATATTGATACCAACGATCTGAACACCAAGATCAGTGCAGCAAGAAAGTTCCTGACCAAGGGTGACAGAGTAAAGGTAACCTTACGTTTCCGTGGACGTGAGATGGCACATATGAATAACAGCAAACACATACTTGATGATTTTGCCCAGGCTCTCACAGATGTGGCCGTGATTGAGAAAGCACCCAAGGTGGAAGGCAGAAGTATGACAATGTTTTTAACTGAGAAACGCTAACCCGTGCAGTTAAAATAGATTAAGGATAAGTTTAGGAGGAATATGTTATGCCCAAAATGAAGACAAGCAGAGCAGCTGCAAAACGCTTTAAAGTAACCGGAACTGGTAAATTAAAGAGAAGCAAAGCTTATAAGAGCCATATCTTAACCAAGAAGTCCACTAAGAGAAAACGTAATCTTAGAAAACCTGCAATTACCGATGCAACCAATGTTAAGAATATGAAGAAGATTTTACCTTATTTATAATTCGGGCAAGGAGGATATGAGACATGGCAAGAATTAAAGGTGGCTTAAATGCCAAGAAGAAGCATAATAGAGTATTAAAACTGGCTAAAGGTTACAGAGGAGCCAGAAGCAAACAGTATAGAGTAGCTAAGCAGTCCGTTATGAGAGCACTGACCAGCTCCTATGCAGGAAGAAAAGAGAGAAAGCGTCAGTTCAGACAGCTGTGGATCGCTCGTATCAACGCAGCAGCTAGACTGAATGGTCTTTCCTACAGCAAGTTCATGTACGGTCTGAAGCTTGCAGGCGTAGATATGAACAGAAAGATGCTGGCTGAGATGGCTGTTAATGATGCAGCAGGTTTTGCTACACTGGCAGAGCTGGCTAAGTCCAAACTGGCTTAAGTAAAAATATAGATCCCGGAAATAGTGATGTTTCCGGGATTTTTTATGCCTGTTATTTACAAAAATGGGGTCAAATTTCAGCATAATATACAAGTAATATACGCGTAATATATACTCATGGCACTATGATTTTATTCATTTCCGTTACTAATTGTTCCGATAAAACGTGAGTGTAAACACCCTGGGGTATATCGGAAATAGCATGTCCCATAATCAGTTTTACATAGAACGGGATCCGTAGCCGTTTAGCATTCTCATAATATCATCTTCCTTGGGCATTGGCGCACTAGGGCGGTTTTATTTAAGTTCTTGTTGCAAATTTTACGCACATGACATATAATATACTTAACGAGAGAGCCAATGACCAGTGTACGGCTGGCCGCTGGCAGATAAGACTACAAAAAGTAGCGCATTAACTTACCAGGTTGAGGGCGCTACTTTTTGTGTGTAATACTAACAACGAGAGTAATCACAGCACAAAGCATAATTACAAAACTAAAAAGCTCATCGTATGTAACCATTGGCACCAGCTCCTTTCCATAGTGTCCAGCAGCTGACGTATCACCCCATTGGCTCCCTGGGTAAGTATATTATATTGTCAATGTACGATTGATCCGCTTCTGGTTGATGCTGGAGGCGGTTTTTGGCTTAAGTAAATCAACCGGTTTAAATAAAAATACAAATCCCGGAAACGCTGATGTCACGACGAGGGCGCTGCTTTTTACCAGTTGTGTAAAGTTTCCTAATCATGAGTAATAAAAAACTCACAGGTCAAATGACTTGTGAGCTTTAGCTCCCCGAGTAGGGCTCGAACCTACAACAACTCGGTTAACAGCCGAGTGCTCTACCATTGAGCTATCGAGGAATAATTTGTTTCAACGAATTAAAGTATAATCACCTGAGATTCATTTGTCAAGAGAAAATTTAAAAAAATTCAGGAAGCAGATAACGGGAATCGAACCCGCCTTTCCAGCTTGGGAAGCTAGCGTTCTACCGATGAACCATATCTGCGAATACGAAAACTATTATACCACGCAGGAAAATCTTTGTAAATAGGAAATTATTTTTTTGTAAATTCTTTATATCTACTTTTCAAGCAGAAGAAAAAGGGGTACAATGATTCCATATACAAAGAAGGAGATAAGAATCATGGGCATATTATCAAATCTGGAACCGAAGAATGTGTTTCATTTTTTTGAAGAAATCTGTAATATCCCTCACGGATCAGGGAATGTAGAGCAAATCAGCAATTATCTGGTGGATTTTGCGAAGGAGAGGGGCCTGTATTATGAGCAGGACGAGATGAAGAATGTTATCATCGTGAAGGAAGCCACAGAAGGTTATGAGGAACAGCCGCCTGTAATGATTCAGGGACATATGGATATGGTAGCTGTGAAGAAGCCGGACTGCGATATTGATATGACAACGGAAGGACTTCGTCTTGCAGTTGACGGAGACAAGATTTATGCAGAAGGCACCAGTCTGGGCGGTGATGACGGTATTGCGGTAGCCTATGGACTGGCTCTTCTGGATTCTGCCACATTAAAGCATCCTCGCCTGGAGGTAGTGATCACTGTGGACGAGGAAGTAGGCATGGACGGAGCCAGAGTCATTGATCTGTCTAACCTGAAAGCGAACAGGATGCTGAATCTGGATTCTGAGGAAGAAGGAATTTTCCTGACAAGCTGTGCAGGTGGTGCCAGAGTTAATTGTAAAGTGCCGGTACACCCGACTCAGATGGAGGGTATCGCCTATATGGTCAGTATGGAAGGACTGGCCGGCGGTCATTCCGGTGCTGAAATCCATAAAGAGAGAGGCAATTCCAACTGCCTTATGGGAAGGATTCTGTATCATCTTACACGTAAGCTTAACATAGGAATCCATAAGCTGGAAGGCGGTCTGGCAGACAATGCCATCCCGAGAGAGACGAAAGCTGTCATTGTAGTAGCAGAAAAGGACAGCGCTGCCTTTGCGGAAATTGTGGATGCAGAAGGAATGAAGATAGCAGAAGAGCTTGCAAGCAAAGATCCCGGTGCAAGGGTAGAGGTGAGAGAGACAGGAAAAGGAACTTTCAACTGTGTAACAGGAGAGGAAGCTGGCAGATGTGCTTCTTATCTGGTGGCTCTTCCCTGCGGAGTTCAGGCTATGAGTGCAGATATGCCGGGACTGGTAGAGACTTCTCTGAATCTTGGCGTGATGAAGCTTACAGAAGAGGCTTTGTGCGTAAGTTTTTCGGTCAGAAGCTGTATCGAAAGCTCCAAGCATGCACTGATTGCCAAAGTAGAAGCAATCACGGCCATGGCAGGAGGAAGCAACACGATAACAGGAGATTATCCCGGCTGGAAATATCGTGTGAACTCGCCGCTGCGTAAGAAGATGATAGACCTGTATCGCAGGATGTACGGAGAGGAGCCCAAGGTGGAGGCTATCCATGCCGGTCTGGAATGCGGACTTCTGGGCAGCAAGATTGATGATCTTGACTGTGTTTCCTTCGGACCGGATATGAGGGATATTCATACGACAGAAGAGACTCTGAGTATTTCATCTACCGCCAGAGTGTGGGAATATCTCGTGAAATTACTGGAAGAGAAGGATGCATAAGATGATTTTATTCCAATGCGATTATAATGAGGGCGCTCATCCTAAGATTATGGAGCGTCTGATGGCTACCAATATGGAGCAGACCGTAGGGTACGGAGAGGATGAATATTGTGCTCAGGCCGCTGCGAAGATCAGAAAAGCCTGCGGCAATGAAAATCTGGCAGTTCATTTCCTGGTGGGCGGTACCCAGACCAATATGACCGTCATAGATGCTGCGCTGCGCTCCCATCAGGGAGTGCTGTGTGCGGTCAGCGGGCATATCAACGTACATGAAACAGGTGCGGTGGAGTCCTGCGGGCATAAGGTATTGGGACTTCACAGTGCAGACGGAAAGATTACAGCTTCACAGGTGGAGGAAGCCTATCTGGCCCATGTGAATGATGGAAGCTTTGAACATATGGTACAGCCTAAAATGGTATACATCTCCAATCCAACAGAGCTGGGAACCATTTACAGCAAACAGGAATTAACAAAACTGAGTGAAACCTGTCATAAATATGGTCTGTATCTGTTTCTGGATGGTGCGCGTCTGGGATACGGACTGGCATCCGGAGAAAATGATATGACTCTTGCGGACATAGCTGCATTGTGTGATGTATTCTACATAGGCGGTACCAAAATTGGAGCCCTGTTCGGGGAAGCTGTGGTCATCAATCAGCCGGAACTTGCCGGGGACTTCAGATATTTTATCAAACAAAAGGGCGGAATGCTGGCAAAAGGAAGGCTTCTGGGACTGCAGTTTGATACGTTGTTCACGGATCATCTCTATGAAGAGATATCAGTCCATGCCATTTCTATGGCAGATAAGCTTCGTGCTGCTTTTGAGAAAAAAGGATATCCTTATCTTGTGGAGAACGGAACCAATCAGATATTCCCAATCATACCGGACGCGGATTTGGAGATTTTGGGTAAACGGTTTGGATACAGCTATCAGGAAAGGGTGGATGCGACTCACAGCGCTGTGCGGTTCTGCACCAGTTGGGCTACCAGAGAAGAGAATGTAGATGCTTTGATAGCGGCAATATCTGAATTGTAGTAAAATTAAGTATATAACAGCAATAGGCAGGCTTTGAAAAGGAAGGACAGAAATATGGGATTTGACAAGGTGAAGATAAAGCAGATATGTGGTCTGATGTTTTTAGCAGCAGCCCTGATTTTGGCGTTGATTTACAGCAAGGAATTATTTGGGGCAATTGCGATCGGATTTCGCATCCTGAGACCTTTTATAACCGGAGCAGTGATTGCTTTTGTGCTGAATCTGCCTATGAATCTTATAGAAAAAAGTCTGCTTGCAAAATGGAACGGAAAAGCAGCACAAAAAGTGAAAAGGCCTGTCAGTATTGTGCTGTCTATCTTGTTAGTACTCCTGATTATCATTCTGGTGCTTATCACAGTGATTCCACAGCTGTCGAAAACCTTTATGGTCTTGGGAAATAAGATTCCTGATTTTCTGGATAACGTCATTATCTGGCTGGAACAGCTGAGTCGTGATTACCCACAGCTTGAGGAAGAGGTGGCGAAATTGGCCGAGATCAAGATAGACTGGGCTCAGGTGTGGGAAAATATTCTTAACTTCCTGAAAAATGGTTTCGGAAATGCATTAACTTCCACCTTCAGTGTGGCCAGCGGTATTATCGGCGGTATAGCTGACTTTGTAATTTCTGTTATTTTTTCATTATATATCTTAAGTCAGAAAGAAAAGCTGGAGAACCAGGGAAGAAGGATTCTGGCTGCTTACCTGCCGGAGCGTATCGAGCAGAAAGCAGAGCATATTCTGGCCCTCTTGTACCGGAATTTCAGCAAATTTGTCACAGGACAATGTCTTGAGGCAGTGATTCTGGGAACCATGTTTGTAATCGTCATGACGCTGTTTCGGATGCCCTATGCAGTCATGGTGGGGGTGTTGATTGCATTTACGGCATTGATTCCGGTGGTTGGAGCTTTTATCGGATGCGCAGTGGGAACCTTTCTGATATTGATTGAAAATCCTTTACAGGCATTCATTTTCCTGATCATGTTCCTGGTACTCCAGCAGCTGGAAGGCAACCTGATTTATCCCAGAGTGGTAGGAAATTCAGTAGGCCTGCCGTCTATTTGGGTATTGATGGCGGTCAGTGTGGGCGGCAGCTTATTTGGAGTAGCCGGAATGCTGACATTCATTCCGTTATTGTCTACCGTGTATGCACTGCTCAAGGAAAGTGTAGATGCGAGAAATGCGGGTAAAGTAATCGAATGCAGAGCTGCATTAGAACAGAAAGCTGAGGAAGCTCACGGGCATGAGGAACGAAAGGCTGAAGAGAAGAAGACAGTAGAGAAGAAGACAGTAGAAAAGAAAAACACGGAGCAGAAGTCACCGGAACACAAATCAGCGGAACATAAATCAGCGGAACACAAATCAGCAGAACACAAATCAACAGAACGCAAGTTAACAGAATCCAAATCTGCAGAACAACAGATGTTTCATTTGAAGGCGGATAAGAACAGGACATCTGCAACTTCTTCTAAGATTATTGTAGATAAGAGAAGCCAGAAGAAAAAGTAGCCGGAAAGAGTGATGTGCGTGGATAACCTCTGTAGGAATGGTTTATACTATTCCCGAGGTGATGAAAATGGATAAAAAATCTCAGGAGAAGCTGCAGGAGCAGCAGAATCATGATGAATTCAACAGTATAACCCAGAAGACAAAGCCGGAGAATCAGAACCAGACCCATAATGTCCGGAAGGAAGGGATTCAACCGATTAACCGGAAGCGATAGTGCTGTGATCAGCAAATGAATGAACAAGCAAATATATGAACAAAAATAAGCGCCTGCAGAGGCGCTTATTTTGGATAAAATATTAAGAAAATTACAAAACAGGCTACTTTCCGCCTTCTCCGCCCGGGCCGTCCTTACGTTCTACTTCGTCCGGGATAATGTCCTGAGGCAGATCTTCCACGGGAATATTGCCGTCATCATACAGGTTAGCGGGTTTTTGACCATCCGGGTAAGTGTTTACTTTATTATCTTTCATAATGCACCTTCCTTTCTCGATTAGGATGTGCAGAAAGAATAATAATATGCATTCTTAACGGATATAATAGCAAAAGAGTTGCATGAATTTTCAAACAATTATACAAAATATACTCAATTTGAACAACTTTAAAAATTTTGTAAAAAGTACTTGCTTTTTTTCTACAAAGTGTTATAATCATAAATGTCTTCGGGGTGTGGCTCAGTTTGGTTAGAGCGCCGTCTTAGGGAGGCGGAGGCCGCAAGTTCGAATCTTGTCACTCCGACGCTGAAGCAAAGGAAATCCAGTATGTTGGATTTCCTTTTTTTCTATATAAAAATCCGTATGTAATTATCTTATGGTAATAAAAACTTCTATACCGCATGGTGACCAAAACCCCATACCTCACAGTGACAAAAACGCTCCGGGCGATTGCAGTTCTATCCATTTTGTGGTAAGGTAAATGTAATAATGCATATCAGAGGAGGACATCTTTATGGAGTTTTCACCCAACAGTACGTTTCTGTTTATTGTGGCGGCACTGGTCATTTTATTTGTCATAGCGCAGTCTGTATTTTTCCTGGTAAGGGCTTATCGCAGAGCCAGGGTGATCGGCATGGATATGAAGCAGGTGCGCAAGACAATACTATCCAGCGCCATTTTTACCATAGCCCCGGCAATTTCTATTTTGCTGGGAGTCATCACTTTATCCAAGTTCCTGGGATTACCGCTGCCTTGGATTCGTATGAGCGTCATCGGAGCAATCACATATGAATTGCCGGCGGCGACCTCTACAGCTACGGCGCTGGGAGTGTCATTATCTGAGACGATCACGGACCCGAAAGTCTATTCCGCCATTGCCTGGGTTATGACCTTGGGAATCATGCCCAGCATCATACTGGTGCCGGTTCTGTTAAAGAAGATTCAGAAGGGTATATTGAGTATCAAGAATAAAGATTCCAAGTGGGGAGATATCTTTATCTCAGCGATGTTTTTAGGTATGATCGCAGCTTTTTCCGGCATGGTATTTGCGGATGTAAGAGGAGGTCTGGCCGGCTGGATCCCGGTGTTTGTACTGGCATTTTCTGCGGCTGTCATGGGAATCTGCGGCCTGCTCATTAAAAAGTGCAATATGAAATGGCTGGAGAACTATGCTTTGCCCATCAGTATGCTCAGTGCCATGATTTTTGCCATGATCATTACACCTTTGATTACCGGTTAAGAAGAAAGAGAGGAATATCCCATGAACGGAAACAGATCATATGAAGAACAGACACATGTATATGGAAAAATATGGACTTGGACGGCAGTAGTGGTCATCATGAGTGTCCCTGTGGCAATCTGTGTTTATTATAATTGCTGGCCGGGAATCACGCCTGTGCTGAAAGGTCTTCTTGGAGTGGCTCCGATCTACTGGACCGTAGGAGCCATAGAAGTAATCACATTTACGCCGATGCTGGGAACAGGAGGGTCTTATCTGGGCTTTGTGACCGGTAATTTGACCAGCCTCAAGGTTCCTGCAGCGCTGAATGCTATGGAGAATGCCAAGGTAAAACCGGGAACGGAAGAAGGAGAGGTTATCTCCACCATTGCGATTGCAACCAGTGCCATTACAACTACCGTGATTATCGCGGCCGGTGTCTTTTTACTGGCACAGCTGACACCGATTTTAAATTCCCCGGTGTTAAAGCCTGCTTTTGACAATATCTTACCGGCTTTATTTGGCGGATTGGGAGTGGTATATATCAGCAAGAACTGGAAAGTAGCTGTGGTACCTGTGTGCTTTATGGTCATCCTTTTCCTACTGGTACCGTCTTTGGCAAGCTCTGTAGGTGTGCTGGTGCCGGTAGGTGCTCTGATCTCCATTGGGGTGGCAAGAGTATTGTACAAGAAGGGGTTAATATAAGAAAAGGTTTATTAATAAGAATAGGCTGATTTAAGAGGTAGAAATATGACTATTGTATGGTTGATGGTAGGTATAATCGTAATTTTTCTGGCAGTGATCCTGGTGCGTGCGGCAATGTTTCGTCCTCTCCCGGAGCCGGAGATCAAGGCAGAAGAAGTGGTGCTCAATGAAGAGAAAATCGTGGCAGATATGGCGGATATGATCCGCTGTAAGACCGTTTCCTATCGTGAGGAAGAGAAGATTGACAGGGAAGAATTCCGGAAGTTCGAAGCCCTTTTGAAGGAGCGGTTCCCGCTGGTGCACAAGGCTTGTACCTTTGAAAAGATCGGTAAGACAGGCCTGATGTATCATTTAAAGGGAGAAAGTGACACTGCTCCAAGCGTCTTTATGGCTCATTATGATGTGGTCCCTGTGGCAGAAGAGGGCTGGGAGAAGCCTGCTTTTGATGCGATCATCGAAGATGGCGTCATGTGGGGAAGAGGAACCCTGGATACCAAGGGAACGCTCTGCGGCGTGCTGGAGGCAGCAGAACAGCTGTTATCGGAAGGCTTTTGTCCCAAACAAGATATGTATCTGGCTTTTTCCGGAGAGGAAGAGATCAACGGTGATTCCTGTACAGAAATGGTCACCTGGCTTGAAAAGCGCGGCGTGAAACCTGCCATGGTAGTGGACGAAGGCGGTGCTGTGGTAGAAAATGTGTTCCCCGGTGTGACAGAGGAATGTGCCGTAGTCGGAATTGCAGAAAAGGGAATGACGGATTTTGAGCTGGTAATGGAAGGTAACGGCGGACATGCTTCCACGCCGCCTATGCGTACGATGCTCGGACAGCTGTCGGAAGCTGTTGTGAAGATTGAGAAGCATCCTTTCCCGGGACGGTTATCAAAACCCGTTGCTGAGATGTTCGATGTATTGGGAAGACGTTCCGGCTTCGGATATAAGATTCTGTTTGCCAATATGTGGTGTTTCAGACCTTTGTTTGACAAGGTATGTAAAATGGCCGGCGGAGAACTGAATGCCATGATGCGCACGACTTGTGCCGTGACCCAGATGGAAGGGAGCAAAGCCTTCAACGTATTGCCTTCCAAAGCCACTGTAGGTATGAATCTTCGATTGATGGTTGGAGATACGGTAGAGTCTGCTCAGAAATATATTAAGAAAGTGATTGACAATGATAAGATCCAGATTCGCGTAGTGGATGGAATGAATCCGTCTATCTGTTCCGACACAACCTGTGAGGAATGGAATCGTTTAAAGACTGCTATCCGCAAGACCTGGCCTCAGGCTGTCGTATCACCGTATCTGATGATGGCCTGCAGTGATTCCAGAAACTACTGCAGGATTACGGACAGGGTATATCGATTCTCTGCCATGAAGCTGTCCAAGGAAGAAAGAGGAATGATTCACGGCAATAACGAGAGAGTGCCCGTTGCAACCCTGATCAAGACAGTGGAATTTTATGTGAGACTGATGAAGGAGTGCTAGGAAGATGCAGAAGAAATCCGTACAGAGCCCCTGTCCTGTGGCTGCAAAATGCGGTGGCTGTAAATGGATACACAAGCCCTATAAAGAACAGCTGGCGTTAAAGGAAAAGTGGGTCAGCGAACTTTTACAGCCATTTTGCAAAACAGAGCCCATTATCGGCATGGACGAGCCCATGTATTACCGCAATAAAGTACATGCAGTGTTTGGTGAGGACAGAAGGCATAATATTATTTCCGGAATCTATGAGGAGGGAACCCACAACATTGTCCCCGTGGATTCCTGCATGATCGAGAATCAGAAAGCGGATGCTATTATCGTATCTATCAGAGAACTGTTAAAGTCTTTTAAGATACGGCCTTATAATGAAGATACGGGGTATGGCTTGCTTAGGCATGTGCTGATACGGACAGGCTATGCCACCGGTCAGATTATGGTGGTTCTGGTGCTGGGTTCACCGGTTATGCCTTCCAAGAATAATTTTGTCAAAGCACTTTTAAAACTCCATCCGGAAATCACCACCGTAGTAGTGAATGTGAATAATCGCAATACCAGCATGATTCTGGGAGACAAGGAACAGGTAATCTACGGTAAGGGCTATATAGAGGACGAACTCTGCGGCAAGACGTTCCGTATCTCGCCCAAATCTTTCTATCAGGTAAATCCCGTACAGACGCAGAAGCTGTATGGAAAAGCATTGGAACTGGCTGCTCTTACCGGAAAGGAGACCGTTGTAGATGCCTACTGCGGAACCGGTACCATCGGACTGATCGCCAGCGACAAAGCGGGTAAGGTCATCGGTGTGGAACTGAATCAGGATGCTGTGAAGGATGCCAGGATCAATGCCAAACGCAACAATGTGAGCAATATCCAGTTCTATCAGAATGATGCGGGAAAATTCCTGGTGGAGATGGCTTCCCAGGATGCCAGGGTGGATGTGGTACTGATGGATCCGCCCAGAGCCGGAAGCGATGAGGCCTTCCTTGGCAGCGTAGTGAAAATCGGTCCTGAGAAGATCGTTTATATCTCCTGTAACCCGGAGACACTGGTGCGTGATCTTGGTTATCTTAAGAAGAAAGGATATCAGGTAAAGAGAGCTGTTCCCGTGGATATGTTCCCGTATACTGACTTAAAGCATGTGGAAATGGTGTGCCTGATTGAGAAAAAGAAATAGAAAGCTGTTATTTTTATGAAAAAAGATTTGACACAGGGAAGTGTGACGAAGACAATGCTGCTGTTTGCGGGTCCCATGATATTGGGAAACCTGCTGCAGCAGTGTTACAATATCGCGGATACCCTGATCGTGGGTCATTTTCTGGGGGCGGAAGCACTGGCTGCAGTAGGTTCTGCCTATACGTTGATGACCTTTTTGACATCTATATTGATTGGACTGTGTATGGGAAGCGGAACCGTATTTTCCATGTATTTCGGCAAAAAAGAACCGGAGCGCATGAAACAGAGCATGCATGTGGCATTTCTCTTTATCGGTGCAGTGGCAGTGGTCATGAATCTTACGGTCATTGTGCTGTTAAAACTGATTTTAAGGTTGATGCAGGTGCCGGAAGAGCTCTTTTCCATGATGGAATCATATGTGGGAATGATATTCCTGGGCATCTTCTTTGTATTCCTGTATAATTATTTTGCCTATCTGCTCCGTGCTCTGGGAAATTCTGTGGTGCCCTTGTGTTTCCTGGGGGTATCGACAGTGATGAATATTGTGCTGGATATCCTGTTTGTGGCAGTGTGGAACCGGGGAATACGGGGGGCAGCGGAAGCTACGGTGATAGCCCAGATCTTTGCGGGCGTGGGCATTGGCATCTATACCTGGTGGAAGGAGCCGGGACTTCGGCCTTCATGGGAAGCAGGAGCTAATAAAGGAAGAAAACAGCAAGCTTACGGTATTCTTAAGGAGATACTGCGGTTTTCTACAGCCTCCTGCATCCAGCAATCGGTGATGAATTTCGGTATCCTGATGATACAGGGACTTGTAAACAGCTTTGGCACACAGGTCATGGCGGCTTTTGCGGCTGCTGTAAAGATAGATTCCTTCGCCTATATGCCGGCTCAGGAATTTGGCAATGCGTTTTCTATTTTTACCTCACAGAATTATGGGGCAGGGAAAAAGGAGAGAGTGCAAAAAGGTATCCGAAGCGCAGTGACAGTATCCATGTCCTTTTGTCTGCTGGTATCAGTGCTGGTATGGATTGCGGCACCTCTATTGATGCAGATATTCATTGATCCTGCGGAGACTGCCATTATCAG
Source organism: Acetatifactor sp. (assembly GCA_045124375.1). Classification (GTDB taxonomy): domain Bacteria; phylum Bacillota; class Clostridia; order Lachnospirales; family Lachnospiraceae; genus Acetatifactor. Next base: position 15,150 of record JBGVLR010000032.1, on the reverse strand, counting down.
TATTGGCACCGGATACCTGAGGGTAGAAGGAGCCTTCTACTGCGGAATCGGACTTCTGTTTTTATGGTATGCTTATTTTAGAGGCGTTGGGAAGCCCGAGATGTCGATTGTGCTTACTGTGATCTCTCTGGGAACCAGAGTATTGCTGGCGTATGTTCTGTCTCCCATTCCTTCGATCGGTGTATGGGGGATCTGGTGGGCGATACCTATCGGATGGTTTCTGGCAGATGCAGAAGGTGCAGTCAAATTTTATCGGGACCGGAAATAAATTCAGCTGCAGAATCGGAAGTGATTCTGCAGCTGTTTTCATTCCGGAATATTTAGTTGGTATAGTTGTCGAAGTAACCCTGTACCAGAATAACAGGAGTACCTTTATCACCGGAACCGGAGGTCAGGTCACATAAAGAACCGATCAGGTCAGTCAGACGTCTGGGAGTTGTACCCTGGCTGGCCATGTTGCCCACCAGATTATCATCCTTGTCTTTGATCTTCTCTTCAATAGCCTTCTTCAGGGCTTCGCCGGACAGATCAGCAAAATCATTGTCAGCCAGATATTTCAGCTTTAATTCATTAGGAGTACCTTCCAGGCCTGGAGTGTAAGCAGGAGATACCACGGGATCAGCCAGCTCCCAGATTTTGCCGACAGGATCACGGAATGCGCCGTCACCGTAAACCATAACTTCAATATGCTTGCCGGTTTTTTCAAGAAGCTTTGCCTGAATCTCATCTACCAGAGGCTGACAGTCTCTGGGGAACAGCTTAACAGTGTTTTCGGTAGACTTGTTGGAGCCCAGCAGACCATATTTTTCATTAAATCCATTACCGTTCACAGAGGTTGTAAGGATATCATCCAGGCCACATACGCGCTCTGCGCCGTTGGCTAACAGGATACGCTTGGTGCGCTGGCGGGTGTGGATGTCGCAGGTCAGAATATTCTTGGTATAAGAGAGAATGGCTTTAGGATTGTTAGCGAAGATAACTTCTACCTCAGCACCCATCTCCCTGATCAGTCCGCTGTAATAATCTACATAATCTACTCCGGTAAAAGGATGTTTATTCTCACCGAACAATTCACGATATTTCTCCAGGGTGAGGATATCGGAATAAGGATTGATACCGGCTTCGTCCAGCTTGTCCAGGCTTACCAGTTCGTTACCTACCTCATCACTGGGATAGGAGAGCATGAGAATGATTTTCTTAGCTCCCATAGCAATACCTCTTAAGCAGATGGCAAAACGGTTACGGGACAGGATGGGGAAGATGACACCGATGGTTTCACCGCCGAGCTTGCTCTTTATATCTTCTGCGATGGCAGAAATATCAGCATAGTTACCCTGTGCACGAGCTACGATAGATTCGGTACATGCTACAACATCACGGTCACGGAGCGTAAAGCCTTCACTCTCGGCAGCCTCCAACACGCTGTTTACTACGATATCGGCCAACGCATCTCCTTCACGGATAATGGGGCAGCGAATTCCTCTGGATATGGTTCCTACTTTTCTTTCCATATATTATGATTCCTTTCTCTTGGGAATATTGTGCCCTGTGCCTTCCACACACAGGGCCTCACTTCTATTATAATATAAAATTGCCGGAAATGGTAGTATTTTACTTGTTTTTTTAAACTTAAGTGCAACTAAAAACTTTTGTAATCGGAGTCTGCAGATATTGACATTCAGCAATAAATGAGTTAACATAAAAGCGTTGGATTGGAAAATGCAATTTTTCCCAAAAAGGAAGAGTCAGAAAGGATAAGACACAATGGGTTATCAACAGAGTGAAAATGTAAGAAAGATCGGATTTGTAAGAAAAAGCGGTAAAAAGCTTGTCAGTATGCTGACTACAGGTATCATTTGTATCATGATGCTTGCAGGCTGCGGAAGCAGTGATGCACAGAAGGATAATGAAGAACTTTTGTCCGGTAAGCATCATGTAGAAATTAATATTAAAGATAAGGGAACCATATCTGTAGAACTTGATGCAGATGCGGCACCGATTACGGTAACCAACTTCATAAAACTGGCGAAAGAAGGATTTTATGATGGATTGACTTTTCATCGTATCATTAACGGCTTTATGATGCAGGGTGGAGACCCCAATGGAGATGGTACCGGCGGTTCTGATGAGAAGATCAAAGGAGAATTCTCCAGTAATGGTGTAGAGAACTCTATTTCTCATACCAGGGGAACCATTTCCATGGCTCGTGCCCAGGCTAAGGACAGTGCCAGCTCCCAATTCTTTATCATGCATCAGGATTATACCGGACTGGATGGTGATTATGCGGCATTTGGCCACGTGACGGATGGAATGGATATTGTGGACGATATCTGCGAGAACACCACAGGTCAGGATGGGAACGGCATTGTACCCCAGGAGAATCGTCCTGTCATAGAGAGCATTGTAGTGATAGATTAAAGTTAATTGAGGGAGAGCATCATGAAGATTAGTGCTTCCTGTATCCGCTGTCTCATAGAAAGACAGGAGGAGAGAATCAGGCAGTTTACGGACGAAGACACCAAGTCACGCTATATGAAAGAGGTGCTTCGTATTATTGCAGAAAGCGGGGATGAGGCATCAGCTCCCTTCCTGGTAGCTGCAATGCGCCGAAAGTATGAAGCATACTTTGGCAAAACAGAAGATTTTGCAGAAATCAAGCATCGTTTTAATCAGATGATGCTTGAAAAAGAGGACGCGATCAGAAAAATCGTCCATACAAGTAAGGATCCCTTACGATATGCGCTGACTTTTGCCAGAATCGGGAACTATATTGATTTTGGCGCAATGCACGAGGTAGACACTCAGGTGCTGGAGCAGATGATTCATTCTGCAGAGGCTGATATGGTAGAGGAGAGAGTATACAGGCTGTTTCAGGAGGAATTGGAAAAGGCTTCAGGACTTGTCTATCTGGTAGATAACTGCGGAGAAGTAGTACTGGATAAGCTGGTTATCGAATGTCTGAAGGAACGGTACCCAAAACTGGATATCACTGTTGTCGTTCGGGGGCAGGAGGTCTTAAATGATGTGACCATGCAGGATGCTGTAGAGACCGGACTGACGCAGATGGTCAATGTTCTGGAAAACGGCTCGGATGTTGCGGGAACACAGCTAAACTGCGTAAATGAAGAGACATTGGCTGTCATAAACGATGCCGATATAATCATTTCCAAGGGACAGGGCAACTTCGAGACACTCAACGGCTGCGGCCTGAATATTTATTATCTTTTCCTGTGCAAATGTGACTGGTTTGTAAAACGATTCGGTCTGCCGCGCAATGCAGGAGCATTCGTACGGGAAAAAGAATGGTCAGGGCAGCAAAATGAGAACTAATTACCCAAAGGTTGAAATAAAAATGTGAATTCAATAAGGAGGACAGACAAATGGAATTAGAACAGTTAAGAAAAGACATGGTAGCCGCAATGAAAGCAGGAGATAAGGCTAGAAAGGCATCTATCTCCAATCTGGTAGCAGCAGTTAAAAAAGCTGCAATCGATGAGGGATGTAGAGAAGATGTTCCTGCAGCACTGGTAGACAAAGTAATCTTAAAGGAACTGAAGACTGCGAAAGAACAGATTGATACCTGTCCCGCAGATAGAACCGAGCTCAAAGCCGAGTACCAGGCCAATTACGATGTAATTGCTGAATACGCTCCCAAGCTCATGTCTGCAGAAGAAGTAAAAGACTACATCCAGAAAGAGTTTGCTGACGTAGTAGCCACCAAAAACAAAGGCCAGATCATGAAAGCCGTTATGGGTGCATTAAAAGGAAAAGCCGACGGCAAAGTCATCAACGAGGTAGTGGCCCAATTGTGCCAATAAGTTAATCAGCGCGGAGGCAGGAAAACGGGTGTCGGTTTCCTGCCTCCGCGCGTCCCATTGCGTCAGGCGACCGTGACAAGAATCTCTGTGTTAATCCGCGTAAAACAAAACCCCTAAAGTCCCGGGGCCGCAGTGGCTTGAAATTACTCCGCCTGCCCTGGTAGTATAGATATTTTCAAAACGGTCCAGACTTTCCAGATATCTGCGAACTTCTTCTAACAGCTCATCCTCACATCCCGAATGAGTAATAAATACGCAGGTAGGGTCTGCGTGCAGAAGTGCATCCTCCAGATCCTTCACATATTTCAGGATAACGGATGACTGCTTGCCGCGGTATTTTCGGGAAACACCCATAGAACCCCGCTCTACTACAATCTGTGGCTTCAGCTTCAGCGTATTGCCTAAAAGTGCGGTAACAGGCTTACAACGACCGCCTCTGGCCAGATAAGTCAGTGTCTCTACAACGAAGCTGGCACGTACTTTGCTGCGTCTGTTCTCCACCAGTTCGATGATCTCCGAAGCGGATTTGCCCTCCATTACCAACTGGGCAGCGTACAGGATCTGTATCCCGATACCTGTGGAAAGGCTCATAGAATCAATGATATGAAGCTTGTCATAATTGTAATCACTGGCAATCAGCCTGATAATGTTACAGGTAGTGCTCATCTGTTCGGAAATGCCGAAAAAGATAATCTCGTCTCCGTTCTTCATGAGTGGTTCTAATACTTCTGCGGCTCTGTCATAGGGTACCGCAGCAGTTTTTGGGGTGAGTTTGTTGGCATCGGACCAGAGATAAATCTGGTCGGGTGTAATGCTTTCACCATCAAAATAAGTCTGGTCTTCCATTACAATACACAGCGGTATGGTGGTAATGTTAAATTTATCCTTTAATTCCGCTGATAAGTCGCAAGTAGAATCTGCAACGATTCGAATAGTTCCCATATGTTCCTCCTTACAATGCGCCGGACGCAGCATGTCCGGTCTGATTTATCTGAATCTTTGATAATATCTGAGTAATATATGCTACAAAAAGATTATAGTCTGATAACATCTATATTATATCTCCAAAAGGAAAGAAAAGCAATCAATTCCATAAACTGAAAGTTAAGAACAGTAAGCGCAGAACTATTTAGGAAAAATTAATCTTTTATTAATGTGATAAAAGTGAGGCATGTGGTAAGATTAAATTACAGATTACGTGTCTTATCTTGAAGCAGCGAGAAAGCGTGCATAAGATCCAAAGAGCGGAAGATTTTTGCGAATGACGGTTTGAATGGAAAAAAGTGATACAGGAGTAGATAAATGGCCGGCACAATTATTGAGTATGTAAAAGAATATGGAGACCGGACATGGGAAGAATTTCCCATGAATGATGTAGACAGTCTTGTTTTGTGTCAGCTTGCCTATCTGAAATTTGACGGTCTGGTACCGAGTGTCTGGGAGAACAAAGCATCTGTTACTCTTAAGGAAATCTATCTGCACGAAGATTATGAGAAACTGTATGCGGATGAACGTTACGAAAAAGTCAATCGGGCGCTGTTTGAGGCAGCGCTGCGCAGCAGACGGTATGCGAAACTGCGCCTGAATTGCTATGTCAATATCATCGAAAAAGAGTGGGAGACCCAGTTCTCTGCAATAACTTATTTATTGGGAGAGGGCACTCTTTATGTTGCATACCGGGGAACGGATGAGACGATCATAGGCTGGAAAGAAGACTTTAACATGGCCTTCTTGGACCCGGTACCGGGCCAGGCTTACAGTGTAAAATATCTGAATATGGTCACCGGAAAATTGAGAAGTCCGCTCTATCTGGGAGGGCATTCCAAGGGCGGCAATCTGGCAGTATATGCGGCCATGAAATGCCTGCCGTCAGTCAAGACAAGGATTCGAAAGATTTACAGCATGGACGGACCCGGCTTTCGGCCGGAAGTGCTGGAGAGCTGCCGTTATGAAGAAATCGCAGACAAAGTGGTAAAGATTCTGCCTCATTCTTCTGTGGTTGGAATGCTTTTTGAAAAAGATATCCATTATAAGACCGTGGAAAGCAAGACCCTAGGCCTGGCACAGCACAATCCTTTTACCTGGGTGGTAAAGGAGGGACAATTTGTGGATGCCGGAGATATCTATGAGAGCAGAAGGTTCATGGATGAAGCCATAAATGAATGGATTTTGTCACTGGATGAGCACCAGGTCCGCACCTTTGTGGATACCTTTTATCAGGTTATCTCAGCCTCTCAGGCGGAGGATCTGATTACCTTTGCAGCCAATTGGAGGAAGAGCCTGACAGGTATCCGGGGCGCCCTGAAAGAAGTAGATGAAAAGACTTCGGAAATGATAAAGACTATTGTCAGATCCCTGTTTGATATTATGGGAGTTCGTCTTCGCCGGGAATGGAAGGAGAAGAAGCCTTTATTAAAGAAACAAAATAAGCGCGCAGGATTTCCGAACTCTGACGCAGAGATGCTACAGTCAGACAAGAAGCATCGAGGAAAGGAGAAGCTGCCTCGGGCTGCAGAGAAACTGTCTCCTGTAAGGGGACCTCGTCTGCTGGAAGATAAGCATTCCCCAGCCGTTCCGGATGCCACTGAAAACCAATGATGGGCAGTGTCTCATGTACGATGGCTTCCACACAACCATCATCCGGGCACCATTGAATCGGAATAAGCTGATTTCCTAATTTCCCAACCCCCTGATGGTGGGCACTGTTTACAATCAGTTTTTCTCCATAAAGTTTATAAAGAAAAGAGCCCGGTGCGATGCGGGTAAGGTGATGTTGATCGTGTTCAATATACTTATGTTTGCCGGCGGTGGGAAGATCCTGAATCAGGGTACCGCCCAAAGCGACATTGATGACCTGCATGCCTTTACAGATGCCAAGCAGGGGAAGATGATGGCGGATGCAATAGTCTACAGCCTGAATCTGAAGAATATCCAGTTCGGTATCGATATCACTTGATCCTTTGTTGCATTCTCCGAAAAAAGCCGGTGTAATGTCACCGCCGCCCGGCAAAATGACGGCATCACAGCCATCCAGCTCTCCCAGAGAGAGCGTAGTAAAAGTTTGTGCGGGTATTGCTGAAAAGTATTTTTCATAACGAACAGTATCTTTTTTTCGTCCGACAATTGCAATTTTCATGTTTTTACGCTTTCTTAACAATGATTTATTCTTATTAATATATGCCATAGTTTCTGCAAATTGACCCATTCAAAATCGGCAATTTGTATCTTTCATTTTAGCACAAAAAAGAGTAAAATACAAACAAATTCAGGCAAAGGCGCCAATGTGGGCATAATATACCAAAGGGCTACTTTGCCTGTTTTTGTTAAGTTATATGAGATGGAAGGAACTGTAAAGGTTTCTGAGAGGAAAGGAAGTGGAAAAATGGATGAACTGGCACAAAATCTTCTGGAAGAGCTGAATTGTGAGACCGTCTTTACCATTCACACCGGTCTGGGAGATCTTGAAATTGCAGAGTCAGTAGTGATTACCTGGGTGATCATGGCGCTGATCCTGTTGGTATCGGTTTTCCTTACCCGGAATCTGAAAGTACATCCGGAAAGCAAGCGCCAGCTTGTAGCGGAAAGCATTGTGACCTGGCTCGAAAAGTTCGTGACAGGCATGGTAGGAGAAGAGGGAAAGAGATATGCCCCATATTTGATCAGCGTGCTGATTTATATCGGAATCTCTAATGTCATAGGTCTGTTTGGCCTGAAACCGCCTACCAAGGATATGAATGTGACGGCTGCACTGGCAATTATGAGTATTGTCCTGATCGAGTATGCAGGAATACACAAAAAGGGCGTCAAAGGATGGCTGAAAAGCTTTACGCAGCCTATTGCGATTGTAACACCGATCAATATTCTGGAAGTATTTATCAAGCCGCTTTCCCTGTGCATGCGATTATTCGGTAATGTACTGGGAGCATATGTTATCATGGAATTGATCAAACTGCTGATTCCTGTGGTAGTACCGATTCCGTTCAGCTTTTATTTCGATGTGTTTGACGGTTTGATTCAGGCGTATGTATTCGTATTTTTGACATCATTGTTTATAAAAGAAGCAATAGAATAAACAGTGAAATAGTTTGCAGAGCCGCACAAGCGGCAGAAATGGAGGATCATTATGAGTTTAGTAGCAATTGGAGCAGGTATTGCAGCATTAGCATGTATAGGAGCAGGAGTTGGTATTGGTATTGCCACCAGTAAGGCAACAGAGGCAGTGGCAAGACAGCCGGAAGCAGAAGGTAAGATCACGAAACTGTTACTTCTGGGTGGTGCGCTGGCAGAGGCAACTGCCATTTATGGATTCGTTATTGCAGTACTGATCATCTTCTTCCTGAAATAAAAGGAGGAGCTGGCTATGTTAAGAATTGACTTGAATCTGTTATGGACGGTCATTAATGTACTGATTATTTTTGTTATTGTAAAAAAATTCCTGTTAAAGCCGGTGAACAAAATCCTGGCTGCCAGACAGGAAGAAATTGACAGGCAATACGCAACTGCGAAAGAAGCTGAAGAAAACGCAAAACAGTTAAAAGAGCAGGCTGCAGCATCGAAACTAAACAGTGAAGAGCAAAAGGCTGAAATGCTGAAAGAGGCAAGAGCAAAAGCCGGAGAAGAGTATCAGCGTATCGTAGCCGATGCAAGATCAGAGGCTGACAAGATACTGTCAGATGCTAAGATTCTTGCTGACAGGGAACAGGAGAAGCGCATGCAGCAGACGCAAAATCAGATCGCAGAGCTGGTAGTTGCTGCTGCAGCAAAACTGGTAGCCTCTAAGACAAGTGAGGAAGAAGATAAAGAGCTCTATAATCAGTTTATTACAAAAACAGGCGGATTGGAGTGATAGGTGTGACGAATTTAAGCTTAAAATATGCACAGCAGCTGCATGACCTGAATATCACCAATGATATCCTGTGTCAGGCAGATGACATTTTCAAGGCAGTGGAGCAGGTGAAGTCAGACTTTGAGAATCCTGCCATTCCGCTGTCTGCCAAACACAATGTGATAGAAAAAGTATTTCCTACCCAGATCAGGGATTTCCTGAAAATCCTCTGTGACAACGGAGATGTAAAATTGTGGGAAGAAATTCTGGCGGCCTACAGGAAAGGCATGCCAAAGACAAAAGCGCTGCAGGCTCAGCTTTTCTTTGTGACTCCCCCGGATGAGGAGCAACTGGCAGGAATCCGTTCTTACATTATTGGAAAGTATCATTGTGAGGAACTGGAATTGACAATGACGAAAGACCTTTCCCTGGGCGGCGGATTTAAACTGCAGGTGGAAAATGATGTTGTCGACTGGAGCATTCAAGGCCGTATCAGGCAGCTGGAAGAGAAGCTTTCCGGTGTAAAGAATGTAAATGATATCAGTACGGAAGGCATTATCTCTATTCTCAGAAGTGAGATTGAGGATTTTGAACTGGAAGCCCAGGATAAAGAAGTGGGATGCGTCAGCTGGGTAGGTGACGGAATCGCCAATGTAGATGGTATCGATCATGCAGTGTATGGTGAAATCGTTCTTTTTGACAGTGGTGTAAAAGGAATGGTACAGGATATCAGGAGAGACACTACAGGATGCATCCTGTTTGGAAGAGAGCATGATATTCGGGAAGGCAGCAGAGTGGTCCGTACCGGAAAGAGAGCAGGTATCCCGGTAGGGGAAGGCTTCCTGGGAAGAATTGTAGATGCACTGGGAGCGCCCATAGATGGTGCCGGTCCCATTAAGGAAGATGGATATCGTCCCATTGAGCAGGCAGCGCCTTCTATCGTAGATCGTAAATCTGTTGGTGTACCAATGGAGACCGGTATCCTTGCCATTGATTCCATGTTCCCTATCGGACGGGGACAGCGAGAACTGATCATCGGAGACCGACAGACCGGTAAGACATCTATTGCATTGGATACAATCTTGAATCAGAAAGGAAAAGATGTGATCTGCATCTATGTTGCAATCGGGCAGAAAGCATCTACCATTGCCAAGCTGGTGAATACCCTGAAAAAGAACGATGCCATGGATTACACCATTATCGTATCGGCCACTGCCAGTGACCCGGCACCTTTACAGTATATCGCTCCATATTCAGGAACGGCACTCGCTGAATATTTTATGTATCAGGGCAAAGATGTACTGATCGTATATGACGACCTTTCCAAACATGCAGTGGCTTATCGTGCTTTGTCTCTGCTCCTGGAGCGTTCGCCGGGACGTGAGGCTTATCCCGGTGATGTATTTTATCTGCATTCCAGACTGCTTGAACGCTCTTCCAGACTGAGCGTGGAATTGGGCGGAGGTTCCATTACGGCGCTGCCGATCATAGAGACACAGGCCGGAGACGTATCCGCTTATATTCCCACTAACGTAATTTCCATCACAGACGGACAGATTTTCCTGGAAAGCAATCTGTTCTTCGAGGGAATGCGTCCTGCAGTTAATGTAGGTCTGTCTGTATCCCGTGTGGGTGGTGCCGCGCAGACCAAAGCCATGAAGAAAGCAGCAGGAAGCATTCGTGTGGATCTGGCACAGTATCGCGAGATGGAAGTATTTACCCAGTTTGCTTCTGATCTGGATAACACGACCAAGGAACAGCTGGCTCACGGCAAGGTGCTGATGGAACTGTTAAAGCAGCCCTTAGGCAGACCGCTGTCACTGCATGAACAGGTTATTACACTATGTGTAGCCAATGCCAAGGTAATGATCGATGTTCCTGTGAAGCTGGTAAAAGATTTCCAGATGAAGATGCTTGAATATATTGACAGAGTATATCCTGAGATTGCAGAACAGATTGAGAGCAGAAAGACACTGGAGGATGAACTTACTGCCAAGATTATCAAAGCAGCCAAAGAATTCAGGGAACAGTATCAGAAATAAACAGAAGGGAGAACGTCCATGGCAAATACAAGAGAAATTCAAAGCAGAATGAAGAGTATTCAGGATACCATGAAGATTACCAATGCCATGTACATGATTTCCTCTACCAAGCTCAGAAAAGCACGTAAAAATCTGGAGGACACGGAAGAATATTTTTATACGCTTCAGTCCATGATTTCCAGAATTTTAAGGCATCTGCCCCAGACGAATATTCAGGAATATAACCAATATTTTGACCATCGTGAGAAAAAGAAGCCCCAGGACCATGTCCATGGTCTGATTGTAGTGACTGCTGATAAAGGTATGGCCGGTTCCTACAATCACAATGTGCTGAAAATGGCACAGGAACAGATGGAATGGGGAGGCAGCTACAAATTATTTGTGGTAGGTGAGCTCGGAAGACAGTATTTTGCAGCCAGAGGGATTCCGGTAGCGGAGCATTTCCATTATACGGCTCAGAATCCTACCCTGCACAGGGCAAGGATCATCAGCGAGACCGTTCTGGAGCAGTTCAGGGCAGGTGAGCTGGATGATGTCCATCTGATCTATACTGTTATGAAGAACGGTGTGACTACTCAGACCCAGATGCTGCATCTTCTCCCGCTGGTGGTGGAGGATTTCCTGCCGAAGGAGATTCAGCTGGCAGGCATCGGTAAAGAAGAACTGGCTATGATGCCCAGTCCGAAGGCGGTGCTTGATAATATCGTACCGGACAGCGTCATGGGATATGTGTATGGTGCGCTTGTAGAGTCTTTCTGCAGTGAGCAAAATGCAAGAATGATGGCCATGGAAGCGGCAAATAAGAACGCTGCTGCTATGATTCATGATCTTTCGATAGAATATAACCGTGTACGTCAGGCTATGATCACACAGGAGATCACTGAGGTGATAGCCGGTGCAAAGGCTCAGAAAGCGAAGAAGAAAGCAAAGACTGTCTTGCAGAAATGAGGAGCATATGAATAAAGGTAAAATCGTACAGGTCATGGGACCTGTTGTAGACGTAGAATTTGAAAATGGCGACCTTCCTTTTATCAAAGATGCCCTGGAAGTCATGAACGAGGGCGTCAGGTGTGTGATGGAAGTGGCACAGCATATCGGCAACAATACGGTACGCTGCATCATGCTTTCTTCCAGCGAAGGACTTTGCAGAGAAATGGAGGTCACGGCTACCGGCAAAGGAATTCAGGTACCGGTTGGTAAGAATACATTGGGCAGACTGTTCAATGTATTGGGAGAAACATTGGATCATGGCGAAAGCCTGGAAGAAGAACCACACTGGGTCATTCACAGAGAGCCCCCGACCTTTGAGGAACAGAGCCCGGTAGTAGAAATGCTGGAAACAGGAATCAAGGTCATCGACTTATTAGCCCCCTATGCCAAGGGCGGTAAGATCGGTCTGTTTGGAGGAGCAGGTGTAGGTAAAACGGTTCTGATTCAGGAATTGATTCGCAATATTGCCACGGAACATGGCGGATATTCTATTTTTACCGGAGTAGGAGAGCGTTCCCGTGAAGGGAATGACCTGTGGAGTGAAATGAAAGAATCGGGAGTCTTAGAGAAGACGGCCCTTGTGTTCGGACAGATGAACGAGCCCCCCGGAGCACGTATGCGTGTTGCAGAGACGGGTCTGACTATGGCAGAATACTTCAGGGATGAGGAACATCAGAATGTGCTTCTCTTTATTGATAATATCTTCCGTTTCGTACAGGCAGGAAGTGAAGTGTCTGCGCTTTTGGGAAGAATGCCGTCTGCAGTAGGATATCAGCCCACTCTGGCAACAGAAATGGGGGAACTGCAGGAGAGAATTGCTTCCACCAATAGAGGAAGTGTTACATCTGTTCAGGCGGTTTATGTGCCTGCAGATGACCTGACCGACCCGGCTCCGGCTACTACATTTGCCCATCTGGATGCCACTACAGTCCTTTCCAGAAAAATCGTAGAGCAGGGTATCTACCCGGCAGTAGACCCGCTGGAATCTACATCGCGCATTCTGGAAGAGGATGTGGTAGGTAAGGAACATTACGAAACTGCCAGAACCGTTCAGTCTATGCTGCAGAAGTATAAGGAGCTGCAGGATATCATTGCGATCCTGGGTATGGAGGAATTGTCTGAAGAAGACAAAGTCACCGTATATCGTGCCAGAAAGATTCAGAAGTTTCTGTCCCAGCCTTTCCATGTGGCAGAGAATTTTACAGGAATACAGGGTAAATATGTGCCTGTGAAAGACACCATCAGAGGTTTTCAGGCCATTATTAACGGTGACATGGACAAATATCCGGAAGGCGCATTCTTTAATGTGGGAACCATTGAGGAAGCAGTGGAGAAGGCTCACAGGATGATGGGAGAATAGGACTATGAGTACATTCAGTCTGAAAATTATCGCCAGTAATAAGGTGCTTTATGACGGAAAGTGCAGAATCGTGATAGTTCCCGCTCTGGATGGAGAACTGGCGATTATGTCCCGCCATGAGAATATGGTGGTGGCTACCAAAGCCGGAGAACTGCGCTTTCAGGCGGAGGAACAGGGAGAATGGCAGAAAGTAGTAACAGGAATTGGTTTTGCTCATATTGCCAATAACCGTGTGACTGTGCTTGTGGATACTGCGGAAAGACCGGAAGATATTGATGAGATCCGTGCAAGGGAAGCTTATGAACGGGCAAAAGAGCAGATGAGGCAGAAGCAGAGCATCATGGAGTATCATATGTCGCAGGCATCTCTGGCCAGGGCAATGGCACGTTTGAAAGAACACCAGAAGTAGATTTAAAAGTAACAAATAAAGTTTGGAATAAAGCAGAGAGACTTTGTGGCAGGAGTGTTTTTGGACTCCCGTCAGAGAGTCTCTTTTACTTTTTACATGTATATTCTTCAAGGAGCTATTGTAAGTATTCAGTAAAAAATGGCTCGAGATTATGTAAAATGTGTGCAAAAAAGAAATTGTTATTTGGTGAAATGTGTACTAAAATGTAGTGTATTGAAAGGATGGACTACAGGATGAGTATAAGTACAAAGAAAGATTTACATAATCGAGTGGGCGTGGGGGCGCTTGTCGGTATTTGGCTGAAGATCAAGGCATTTGTTACGGATAAGGAGAAGGTGGCAGCAGCCAGAGCCAGGGTGGCATTGGTGATATGCCCCATCATTACTTTTTATCTGTTTGATTTATATACACATAATCCCTTCGTGGATATGAAGCCTAAGGTACAGCTCCTGAACATTGTATTTTATGAATTGACGGCAGTGATGCTTGCCGGACTGTTTGGAAGGATCAGAGCGGCACTCATGGTGCAGAGCGGATTCTTTATGGCAGCGGGTCTTGCTAATTATTACGTATTAAAATTCAGGTCAGCGCCCATTATGCCCTGGGATATTTTTTCACTGTCCACGGCAGCCAGTGTGGCGGATAATTTCGATTATACACCGGAGAAGGATACGGTGCTGGTGTTACTGGGGTTTGTGATTCTGCTGATATTAGAGAGCAGGATGAAGGCGCCGGTCAGAAAGCGCCTTGCAGTGCGTTTGATGATGATAGCAGTACCTGCGGTTCTTTTGCATGGATATACGGGAATGGTCCAGGATGACAGCTTTATCTCAGAGTTTGGATTGTATGACAAGTTGTTCACCCCTACTGTCATTAATAAGAGAGACGGTAATATTGTTGCCTTTTTAATGGAGATGGAATATCTGAGCGTGGAGAAACCGGAAGGATATTCTACGAAAGAAACGGGAGACTTTCTGGATACTTATGGTAGTGAGGAACTGGAAGCAGCTATTGCAGACCCCGAAAGTGTGGAACGGCCTAATATTATCGTGATCATGGATGAGGCTTTTTCTGATCTGGCAGTATTGGGAGAACTTAAGACCAATGAGGATTACATGCCGTTTATACACAGCCTGCAGCAGGACGCGAATGTAATTACCGGAAGCTTAAATGTTTCGGTGCTGGGAGGCAACACGGCTAATACGGAGTTTGAGTTCCTGACAGGCCATACTATGGCATTCCTGCCACAGGGAAGCGTGGCTTATCAGCAGTATCTGAAAAATGACAGCACCAGTCTGCCGGCTTATTTAAAATCTCTGGGGTATTCCACCATAGCGATACATCCCTACTATGCAGACGGTTGGGAACGTGACAGTGTGTATCCGATGCTTGGGTTTGATGAATTCCTGTCCAAGGATGATTTTGCAGGAGCAAAGAAGATTCGCAAATACATATCAGACGAAGCCTGCTTTGACAGGATTATCGAACTGTATGAAGAGAAAGAGGAAGGGGAACCGCTCTTCGTATTTAATGTGACCATGCAGAACCACAGCGGGTATGATGAAGTGTTCGCTAATTTTACTCCGGATATTGAGGCGGAAGGTATCAATTCCAAGGTATTAAATCAATATCTGTCACTGATGAAAAAGACGGATGAAGCTTTCGAGGAACTGATTGCTTATTTCTCTGAACAGGAAGAGGATACT
>JBGVLR010000031.1:0-4721 GCA_045124375.1 Acetatifactor sp. | reverse complement strand
TTGACCGTTTCCTGATTATCCTGACCCTTGCCTGGTTTTGGTTTACCCGGGAGACTGAGCTTCTTCTGCCTTTTTCTGTGGGTATTCGACGCTATAGGGGGATTTTGTCTATTTTCTGAATTTGCTCATTTAGAGATAATAGGTGTAACCTTTGGATGCGAGATTCTTACTATTAGGGTGAGGAACAAAAATAGAAAGGAGTGATCCTGAGTGGAAGATGCGAAGATCATTGAACTGTTCTTCCAGCGCAACGAGCAGGCCGTCAAGGAGACGGATACCGCCTATGGACGGAAGCTCTATGTCCTGTCGAACAATATCTTGAACAACAGAGAGGATGCGGAAGAAAGCGTGAGTGATACGTATATGGAAACCTGGAAATCGATTCCTCCCAAACGCCCTAAGTATTTTTACGCCTTCCTGGCATCCATTTGCCGGAATATGTCCTTTAATCGGCTGGACTGGAGGATGGCATCTAAGCGTAACGCCGAGGTGGTGGCGCTGACACAGGAGATGGAAATGTGCATCCCCGATACCCGGCAGGAGGGCGAAATGGACAGGCGGGAGCTTAGACGGATTCTGGAAAGCTTTTTGGAAACCCTGACCAAAGAAAGTCGTCTGATCTTCCTGCGCCGGTATCTCTACGTGGATACGGTAGCGGAGATTGCAGCCCGTTACGGTATCAGCGAAAGTAAGGTTAAAACCCAGCTCCATCGAACCAGAGCCAAGCTCCACACCCATCTGGCAAAGGAGGGAATCTACGTATGAACGGAAAGGATCTATTGATCGGTCTGGGTAGTATCAGCCCAAAGTATTATGACGAAGCGGAGAATGATACTATCGTATCTGAGACAAGACACATTGCATTTAGGCGACCTTTGCTGATTGCTGCAATCATTGCCTTAACAGCCCTATTGGTTGGCTGCGGAGTGATGGTTGTTCAGAGAATGCTCAACTGGACCCCGGAAATGGAGGAGTATCTGGTTCCCTATAACGAGGAAACCAGTCCAGGTGCTGTCGCCAGAGACTGGTACATTGAAGATGTAGATATTTTTCTCTCCATCGACCAGCCGGAAACCAGTGTGCTTCCCATTTCCGCAGAAACCTGGGCAGAAGAAGCAGAGGGAACTCTGGAAGTCGGAACCGAATACTGGATTGAAAAGTGGAATGGCACAGCCTATCAGGAGATCCACACCCTTGACGGTAATCCGTGGATCGTTCCTGTGCAGACACTTGATTGTAATGGAGAGTTTTCCTGGACAGCCGACTATGCTGCAAGCTATGGCCAGCTGGAACCCGGCCATTATCGCCTTGGCATGATGATCGCTCTGATTCCGCCTACAGGCGAAAAGACGGAAATGGGCTGCTATGCCAAGTTCCAGGTTTATACGAAGGATATCAAACCTTACGTAGATGACTATGTAAATGCCTTCAATACGCTTCTAAATGGAGACACATTCCATATCCGGGTTAGAGGCCACTATAGCAAGGATGCCATGGTCAGCGACAAATACAATATTACGGAAATCTTGAAAGCTGGACAGGATTACTTCCACCACAGCGTTACCTACTTTATGGACGATACTTTCGCCTGGGATTGGGCAGATCTGCTGCGAAAAGGCACAGGTTATACGATGACCTTTGGTTCTCCGGATACAGACGTATACCCGGCAACCGTGGAAACTGTCCAATATCTGGAACCTTTCAATTTTACCTTGCTTCTGGATGAATTTGATTTCTTCAAAACAGGCGTGGATTCTGTGACAGCGGATGGAGACACGGTTATTCTGATTAAAGACGAAGAAAACATCAACGGTATTCACTTTGGTATGCGAAAAGTCGAAGTGCAATTTCGGTCATCTGGCAGTATTGCAAAGCTTTCCTTTGTGGACGAAGAATCCGGGGTCACGATTGATGCAGAAGTGCTGGAAGACAGTCCCGAAGAAATCCGCTCTTGGATCGAATCCATTGATGTTGTTTCTCCCCGTGGCTTCTCTTATGCTAAGGAAATGGAGGTTCTTGCCCAGCTTTCCTATGAAAAAATCGAATCCGGCTTCCGGAATACCTCTCCTGTGTCTAACATGAGCAGAGATACCGTGCTGGAACTGGCAAAGGCGGAATCCACACGCTCAGACTATAATGTTTACAGTATCAGCTACGATGTGGACAGCAAAATGTGGAAGGTAGAGTTCGGCATTTCCTGTGATTCTTATTACTACGAAGTTGTCTATATAAACAACAACGGTATGACCCAGATGGTTGCCATCCGGCCCTATCCGGAAGCGGGAGACGCATTGCTTCCCAAGCCCAGTGAGTATACCTAAATCATCTATGCCAGCTTCCTGAGTGCCGGGAAGCTGGCCCTTTCAATATTTTTCAAAAAATGATAAAATAGATGTCAGATTCGTACACAAATTTCCGTCTACTAAGGTGAGGAAACAAAAGACAATCGTGAGGTGAACCAAAATGGAAGACAGTAAAATAATCGATTTGTTCCTCGCCAGAAATGAGGATGCCATCCGGCATACCGCCGATACCTATGGCAGGCGGCTCTTTACCCTGGCAGACAACATCTTAAGAAACGATCAGGATGCCGAAGAGAGTGTCAATGACACCTATCTGCGCTCCTGGGATACCATTCCTCCCCGGAGGCCAAGACACTTCTTCGCGTATCTGGCAAAAATCTGCCGTCATTTCGCTTTGGACAAGCTGGACTGGAAAAGTGCAGTAAAACGAAAAGCGGAAGTTGTCAGCCTGACCCAAGAGATGGAAAATTGCATTCCAGATCAGATCCGGGAACGGGAGCTGGAGAGCAAAGAGCTTGGCAGGCTTCTTGATACCTTCCTGAAGAGCCAGACGCCGGAAAACCGAATGGTGTTCATGCGCCGGTATTGGTACTTCGATTCCATTGCAGAAATTGCTGTCCGCTATGGAATCACTGAAGATGCCGTCCAGAAGCGGATCGCCCGGACGAAAGCGAAGCTGGCAGCATTTCTTGAAAAGGAGGGAATTTGTGTATGAATGGTAAGAATATGATTTGGGGATTAACGTATGTCAGCAGCAGTATTATTGAAGAAGCGGAATATGGCGAGTTTCCGATCGGAGCAGAAAAAAGCATCCGGAAAGAGAAAACAAGAAGAATGTTTCGAAGACCTTTTCTGGTTGCAGCACTTATTGCATTAACGTTGCTATTGGTGGGTTGTGCAGTTGCTTATGTTAATGGTTGGTTTACAGAGCTGTTTGCAGCTCGCAGCGACACACCGCTGACAAATGGACAAGTATCGTTTATTCAAGAAAATGAGCATATCATAATGGAAACCCAATCCAGTAATGAATGGAATGTGGAACTCAAATCAACCATGACAGATGGTAACACCGGTTACATACTCTTTGGAATTACAGCGCCCAGTGATATCGATTTGGAAGCGTATGATGAGAATAGCAAATCGGATTATACCGCTCCCTATATCACCCCGGGCAATTACAGTATGCGGGCGGGACACCGTGCGATCGTAATCGCGTCCACCGGGTTCTCAGATGAGAAACAGAATTTTTATTGGCAAGAGAATGGCTACTGGGAAACGGACAACGATGGAATCCCCAATACGCTGAACTATGTTGTGGAATTGCGATGTGAAAAGCTCTACCCGAATAAAGAGATTCTGCTGAAGGAACCTTTTGGCAGCGACATTACCTTCCAGGCAAGATTCTTTGACTTCACGCTGGAATATGAAGATCCGGAGATTCGTGAAGCTGTTGAGGCAAAGCTGGCAGAACAGGGAGACTCCCTGATTGGCGGTGAAGAATTGCAGGGACTGCACAAATCCGAGGAGCTTGTGGATGGAGAATGGATTTTTGATGTAACATTCACCGATACAAGGGCGGAAACATTGCAGCTGATCGACCAACCGCTAACTGTGGATGCCTGGGTCCATCACAAAATTGACAATGGCACAATGTTCTACGATACAACCGATGATATAGAGCCAATTCAGATCACCTCTTTTGTGTTATCCCCCATGGGAGCAACAGTGACTTATGAGCAAGCAGAGGATGTCATTGGGGTGTTCCTGGAGTGGAGCGATAACCGGGGTATTTTCGTTGTTATGAAGGATGGCAGCGAAATCCAGCTGAACAGCGACGGAACAGGCTATTCCTGGACATCGAAGGTTCCCATTGTTCTGGATGATGTGGATCATATACGTCTGGCTGACGGAACGAAAGTAGGAAATTGAGGAATACACATGCCAGCTTCTCCACATGGGGAAGCTGGCTCTTTTCTTTTTCAGAAAAAATATTATAATTGGGTGTGAGATTTCAAGATAAAAAACGGTCTATAAGGGTGAGGAAGATAAAATACAAGCGAGGTGACCCGAATGGAAGACAGTAAAATCATAGAACTGCTCTTCGCCAGAAACGAGGACGGAATCAAGCATATGGACGATACCTATGGCCGTCGGCTCTTTGTTCTGGCAGACAACATCGTGAAAAACGATGAGGACGCAGAAGAAAGCGTCAGCGATACTTACATGAAAGTATGGGATACCATTCCTCCTAAGAAGCCCATGCACCTGTTTGCTTACTTAGCCAAGATCTGCAGAAATTTTGCGCTGAAAAAGCTGGATTGGAAGGCTGCTGCCAAGCGGAACGCGGAAGTGGTCAGTCTGACCCAGGAAATGGAAACCTGTATTCCGGATGAAACACGGGAAAGAGAATTGGATTCC
>JBGVLR010000030.1:0-1679 GCA_045124375.1 Acetatifactor sp. | reverse complement strand
GCTGCGTGTGTCTTACAACCGTAAACGGTTTTTTCGGATTGCGTAGGCCCTATGCACCAGGGGGAAACGGTAAACCCGTTTGACAATGGTGCATCTTGTTTTACTGGCTCCAAAAACGAAAATGGGGAAGCTGCTGCTTTTATGTTTCGCTTTCATTTCAAAAGCAACGTACAGCAGCGACCATTTTGCACCAAGCAAGCGTTAGCTTGCGCTGGTGGAAAATCCCTTAAACAAGATTATTGTTTATTACTCTTACTCTTGATAGAAAGAAAACACTATAGGAGTTGTTCTTTCTTCTTTCATCAGGACATAAAGAAAACCCAGACCGAAGTCTGGGTTTCTTTGTTTGGTTAAATTTCTTCCACTACTTCAACAGTATAGGCCAAATGACCTGTCCAGGTGCCGAAAGCAACTGATTTGCTTTCCACAGAGATTGTTTCCACTCTGTTGATAGCATCATCCATGCTTCCAGCCTGGGTGATGCCTGGGAAGCTGATACCAACATCTATTGTCTGACCCTCGTAGGTCAATGTAACAGAGTTGGGACAGCTGACTTTGACGGTCTTATTTGGGCTCCAGCCGCCTTTTAATACTACTTCGCCAGAATCGCCAGGAGCCAGCTGTGCTGGCACAGTAACGGTATACGTTTCTGTCGCATACGTACCTGTCATTACAATGTCAGTCCCTTCAGAGGAATCAGCTGCAAATGCAGTCGGTACGGCCGATACCAACAGCGCAGCAGCCAACAAAATATTCAAGATTCTTTTCATGAAAATACCCCGCTTTTTTGTTGTATTATAGGTGTTTATAGCATAGAACAGAGGGCAAAAAAGAAAATGCCCAGGCCGAAGCCTGGGCACAAGGGGATTGTGTCCACCAAAGGCAGCATTACACTTGCCTTTGCTGGGCTATGGCGATAACGAGATATCGGCCATGGTGAAGAAGATACAAATATTATGGACGTTTTCTGCTCTGCTTGTAGGGTAGAACAAACGAAAATCCCATTTCTTTGTTGTCAGACACACAACCGCCCTGGGGGGCGGTTGCCGCCGTTCTCGGCGGTTTCTGCCATGATAGTATGGGATTATCTGTGTCTGTGAATATGATGGTGTATTGCTTGCTTGGCCCTATCTGCAAGCTGTCTGATTTCCTGGGAGGCCCATTCAAATCCATTGCGTATCTGATTCACCACTTGCAATACTGTTCCAGCTACATTCTGTGTCCTTGCTTCGTGGACTGTATCAATGACTTGTTGCAGCTTCACCCCTTGACCAATATCCAGCTGGGAAGCAATGGCATGATATTCGTTGACTTCCTCTCTGTATCTGTCCCTTTCTGCTTCGACTGCATCCAGTCTGTCGGCCTTGTTCTTTGCGATTGGCATAGCTATCTCCAACCGCCTGTCTACCTCTCTTTGGATTTTCTGCTCCCTAATCGCTTCTGGCTCCTGTAGGGCCTGTTCTCTTTTTTGGATTTCCATTTTTTCATTCCGTATCTTCTGAAACTGAGATTCTACAAAACCCTCTTTGCTTTTAACGTCCCGTTCCCTTAGTTCCAGCTTATGGGCATAGTCATCCAAATTCTCAACCCTGGTTGCTTTGGTATATAACCCCTCCAAAGTTTCCAGAGTGACGGGTACTTTCTTATCTCCAAACCACAATAGCCCCTCTTTCTTGGCT
>JBGVLR010000029.1:0-1646 GCA_045124375.1 Acetatifactor sp. | reverse complement strand
CATGGTTCGTAGAAAATCCCTGCGGATGACCCAGGAAGAACTAGCGGAAGAACTGGGTGTTTCTACCCAGATGATTTCCAATTTGGAACTGGGTAAAAAGGCTATCCGACCCGAAAATCTAGCCAAGGTTTGCAGCGTATTAAATATGAGTGCTGATTTTATTTTGACAGGAGCGAATACCCAAAGCCCTGTTGACGAGGTTGCAGAAAAGTTGATTCAGCTGACAGCAGAGGAATTGCAGATGGTTAGTGACATGATTGACTACATGAATAAGAAGAAATAAGGCATGAAACGGTATGGGGGATAACCCTGTACCGTTTATCTTTTTTGTTCCTGCTTCAGTTCGGCTTTGTACTTGTAATATGTATTTGGGGAAACCTTTGCATGTATCATAGTGTCCTTGTCAGACAACGAACCGCCAAAATCTTTGCTGTACTTCAGAATGGCTTTTTTGGCAGAATCAGCTTTCTTTACATGGAGCTTTGCCCCAGGCTTTTGACCAATCTGCTTTTTGTTCAGCCTGGCTGTTTCCATCCCCTCTTTGGTTCGTTGCCGCAAATCTGCCACTTCCTTTTCGGACTGCTCGAAGGCAAGGCGAATCTGTTCCTTTGCAAGCTCCATCAAGTATCGATTGACACCCTCCAAAATAAAATCCACCTTATCCCCTGTCAGACCAACCTTGGCTGCAAGTGCCTTTCGGTATGTGTCTGTGTTGATATGCGGTTCTTTCAAATAGACGAGATGGACACCTCTACTGAACAGCGATTCATACAAGGCGAAGCCATCTTCGGCAGAACGACTCATTCTGCTAACAGAATCAAAAACTATGGTATCATCCCTACGTACCTTTTTCAGCAGCTTTTCCAGTTTGTCACGACCCTGGAAAGTTGTGCCAGTATAAACCTCTCTGATAATCTGCGCCTTGGGGTATACTGCTTGGATGTTGCGAACCTGGCGTTCGATGTTCTGCGATTGTGTTGACACACGGCAATATCCGTAAATCATATAAAGCTCCTTTCTGGATGGTTCTATTACTATTATAGCTGTATCCCACCAAAAAAGAGGGTCGTTAGATTTGCGATTGATGAAAACACCTGGGAAACTGCTGTTTGTGCTGACTTTTGCGATAACCTTAGATTTGCGATGAAAGCAGCCCCCTGGAAAACCAGAGGGCTATAAATCTTAAACTCTAAAGTTTATATTTCCTCGCATTATTCCATATCCTCGTTCAGCT
The DNA here is from genome assembly GCA_045124375.1 of Acetatifactor sp. Lineage (GTDB taxonomy): Bacteria > Bacillota > Clostridia > Lachnospirales > Lachnospiraceae > Acetatifactor. The sequence goes on along the minus strand of JBGVLR010000029.1, from coordinate 412 downwards.
CAACAATTTCGTCCGCATATTCTTCTTCATCATCTTCATCTACGTAACCCGTAGCACCACAATCACAGCACATCTTGATGAAGCCGCCGCACATGGGATTTCCGTTCTCGCTTGTAAAACCGCTTTCAGAGGAAGCATCCTCCGCAGCAAAGAAAAGAGTATACCCAACCTGTTCATAGCAAATATCCTCGTCGCAATCTTCTTCGCAACAGATACAATTCCATATTCTTACGATAAAAGGCAGATTGAAGATGGATAGATAAATGCGCTTATCATCTGCATCGTTAATAATCACAGTATCAATCTCTTTACCATTAAAAGAAATATGGTTGGTGGCGAACAGCTTTGCTACCAGGCAAGCACACCAATCGGTGTAGGCATTCTCTTCTGCATTTACGAAAATTTTCATATA
>JBGVLR010000028.1:0-21683 GCA_045124375.1 Acetatifactor sp. | reverse complement strand
ACTACTGAATGTATATCCATCATACCATTCTTTTTCTTTTTCAAAATCAAAATTATATTGACTACATAATTCTTTTACCTCATCTTCGGTAAAACCAATATACTGTGCAAAATCTCCTGGTTCTGTCATGGAATATTCATCAAACATATTCAAAGCTGAATGGGTACCATACTTTTTGATAGGAAGAATGCCTGTCATATAAGCGACTTTCACATATGTTCTATCCTTAAATAAATCCAGCAAAAAATCCAGATACGCCTTTTGTGCAGATATGTTATCCTTTGCTTCCCTGAAAACACAATCCCACTCGTCAACAATAAATACAAAACCATTATGCGGATTTGTACCTACGTAAATGGATGCAAGTGCATCGGGTAAGCTATGTTCTTCCGGTTTGACAAATTCTTGATAAGCAGCTTTTATTTCCGTTAGGACACGTTCCTCTATATAATGAACCAATTGTTCTATATTTCCGGCTTTTCTTAAAAACTGCTGCACATTTAGAAATATGACATCATACTGGTTTAAATGTTGTCTGTAGGATTCTTTCTCAGCAATCTTTAAATTGCAAAACATCTTCTCCGAATCACAATTCTTGCAATAGTAGGCAGCCAACATACTTGCAGCCATCGACTTGCCAAATCGTCTGGGACGGCTAACGCAGATGTAGCGCTTACTTTTATCTATCTTACTGTTGACAAAATCAATTAAACCACTTTTGTCAATGTAAATATCATCGTTTAAGTAAAGGCGAAATGCGTCATTTCCAGGATTTAAGTAAATTCCCATATCCGTATTCCTCCAATAAAATGCTTCTCTATCTATTATACATGATTTTGGGTAATTGCAAACACAATTAATAGACTTTTTTAAAAATCTTTTGTAACATCCCACTTAACAATCTCCCCCTCTCCGTTCATAATGTTATTACAGGCCCCTTCGCCTGATAACATTATACAAAGGAGAAATGCAAAATGCACAACATTAACAACTTAGTCGAAACCTATCTGTCTTACTGCCTGATGCGCAAACGGCTTGACACCAAGACCGTTCGCGCATACCGGGCAGATTTGACAGCCTTTTCCGATTATCTGAACACAAAGCAGGCAGACTTCATGGACAAGAAGGCAATCGGTCAATATGTCGATTCTCTTCACCGTACCAAAGCTCCACGCACCGTGAAGCGTAAAATTGCCAGCCTGCAGGCATTTTATCATTTTCTTGTTTATGAGGAACTCATTCCCGAGAATCCTCTTTACAAGATTGATTTGTCCTTTAAGCTCCCCCAGAATCTTCCGAGATATATTCCCACGCATGTTTTGAATACTTTTTATCATGAGCTGTACCAGGAAAAACTTCAGGCTTCTACAGATTACCAATCCCGGTGTGCAGTGAGAAATGTAGCTGTCGTAGAACTGCTCTTTGCGACAGGTCTGCGCATCTCAGAGTTATGTAACCTCACTTCCGGTTCCGTCAACTTAGAAGACCGACAGATTCTCATCCATGGAAAAGGAAATAAAGAACGTGTAATTCAACTTACAGAAGAAATCACAATAAATGCCCTTGTCGAATATGAAACTTTGTTCCGTAATGAAATAGAGAATTGTGGTTTTTTCTTTGTCAGCGGATACGGTAACCGCCTGTCTGATCAGTCTGTCCGCAACATGATTCATCGAATCTGCGCAAAGGCTGATATCCCGCTGCACATCACTCCCCATATGTTCCGCCATTCTTTTGCCACTTCATTGGTTAACCAGGATGTGGACATCCGATGTATTCAGGAAATATTGGGGCACAGTTCCATCAAGACAACTGAGATTTATACTCATGTAGATATGTCCAAACAAAAAAGTATCCTGGAGTCTAAAAACCCCAGGAAACTGTTAAATCAAGTGGATTGACGTTCCTTAAAGACTCCACTTTTACTATTCGCCGTTCAGGAGCAGGCTGTTCCTGAATGGCCCCTTTTGTCACAAGTTTACTTTTATTATTATTTACGGCAAATCAACAAATCACACACCGCCGTTGCGCATCTGGTAAACTTCCGGTTCTTCCACGCATTAGCCGCCACTTTCCCTACACTGCCACTCAAAAGTGCTTCATATCGTTCTTTCATAACGCGCTTCTTGTCTTCCAGCGCCTGTCTTCCCACTTGCGTATCCATGATACCGAGACTGTCAAAATCGTCCAGTATCCTATTATAATTTTCAATTTCTCTAAGCTTCCTATCACGATTCAAAAGCTTTGCCAGACGATGTTCTTCTCCACCGGTATTGTTGGAATGCCGCCTGTGCCAGGCAAGTTCTTCATCTAATTGAACAAACCCGCCATCTTCTGCTGCCCATGCACAGATGAGAAAGTCATGGGGGATTGCCGGATATTTTGCGACCGCACTCATGCTACGTGCCTGCCACTTTTTATATTTTTCTTCATACCATTCTCTTCTGTATGCCAACACCATCCCGGGCCACTCGCACTTGTAGAAAACATCCTCGCAGGATACATTTCGTGTGGTTCCTGTCCCTCTGCTTTTGGCAGGAGCCATCAATGTATGAATATCCGTGCCTTCCGCGTCTATCAGACCAAATTTACAACTTACAGCCTTGATCTGAGAATCTTCCTCCATGATTGCAGCCATCCGTTCCAGTTTATGCGACTCCCAGATATCGTCCTGATCTGCCAGGAAAACATACTTCTCTGTACATAAGCTCATGGCATAATAAAAGTTGTCAGGATAACCCTTATTCTGCTCGTTACAATACAGCTTCCAGCATTTCTCCAGACCATTCTTTTTTATAAATTCCTGTACAATGGCCACTGTGTTATCTTTAGAGCCATCATCACATAAAATCACTTGAGCAGGCGGCATCGTCTGGTGGAGAATGCTGTGCAACTGCTCTTCTATATACTTTTCTCCATTGTAAATTCCCATACATACCGAAATCATTTCAGCTACTCTCCCAACATCCTCCGATAAACCTCCAGATACTCCTCGGTCATCTTCTCTGTCAATATACCTTTATTCTAAGTATAGACATCCAATTACCGGGAAATCCCATTATCCTAAGTGTACTGTCTGATACTTGGTATCTCTTTATTATTTTCTTCAGTTCATAATAAAAGGCACGAAAATCGTTCACATCTAACAAATATTTCAATGCAATAACCGTTGCAAAAAGATCTGATTTTCCATAAATATATAGTGCATTCGTTTTAGGAATACCCATCTTCTTATGTGCGGTACAATCTAGAATTGCATCCTGTGTTCGTGCGTTAAATAAACGATTTCCATGAGCGCATATATTTCTAAATTTCGTAAGTATAATTAACATTTTACCTAATTCAGCACGTCCGATACCATTAAAATCATTACATACTAAAGTTTTACAATGACCTTTTAAATAGCGGTACATCACTGAGATTTCTCCAAAAGTCATATCCGTTGCAAGTACCCACAGAGGAACATCACCATATGTATTCATATAATGCGCAACCTGAATAGATTTTTGCTTTCCAGTTAATTTTCCTTTCATTTTATTAAAAAGTCTTTGTATATCTGCTTTATGTATACCGTAGTCATAATTGCTATAATCTTGATAAAAGCACATTCCATTTCCATATAATTCTGTAAAATAATATGAAATGGATGACTTTACATGCCGCTCAATAATTAGTATATATTTCAAAAAGACTGATCTTAAATCCATATCGAATAGATACAGATTATAAATATCATTAAAGGTTGTACCTTCTGAAAATAAATGGGTAGAATTATCCTTAAAACAATCCTTATAGCCATTTATCAGACCATAGTAACTCGTCTTCTGTAATATCTGTATTGCACAATCTTTATCTTCAATACATAATTTCTTTGCACTCAATGCATTAAGTTGTGACTGGTAATCTAAAAAAGGCTTTTTCTGCAAATTTGTATTCATCAAACCCCCATAAATAACGAAACGGCCCCCGCAGGAGCCGCCCGGGTTACGGGCTTCTCAAGTTTCCGTAACTCATTCACTGGAATTAATTATAAGACATCATATTTCAAATGTCAATATAAAACCCCAGCTAATCACAGTTTATCCCAAAAGCGTCGAAAATATTCATGTATTTCAGCTACTCTCCCAACATCCTCCGATAAACCTCCAGATACTCCTCGGTCATCTTCTCTGTAGAGTTCTCATCCCTGATAACCTGGGCCAGCTCCTCCCCATGCAGCAGGCTGGCATTTCCATTTCCCTGCCTGTAGATTTCAGAATCCGCCAGCACTTCTCTCACCGCAGCATCAAATTCCTGCTGATTTCCGGTCTCTACAGCGATTCCCTTTCTGCCTGTCAGTTGTTCCGGGATTCCACCTGCCTGGAAACCCACCACCGGCGTACCGCAGGCCATCGCTTCCAACGTAACGGTAGCATAGTTTTCAGCCAAAGACGGCAATACAAATACATCTGCCATGCTATAATATTCAGCCAGCATTTCCGTACTGGAGGTATTTGGCAGCGTGATGATATTGTCGGTTCCTTCCAGCATAAAATCATTCTTCTTATCCCAACCGATCAGAATGATCTTCGCTTCATTCGCCAGATTTTTTGCCAGCTGTATGATATATTTTGCGCCTTTACGAATATCACTGTAGCCGGCTGCAATACCGAGAATCAGCTTTTCATCCTGCTTATAACCGTATTTTTTCCGGCAGGCCTGTCTGTCTCTGGGATAGAAAATCTCTGAGGTATTGATGCCGTTCCTGATGGTCATACACTCGTACTTTCCAAAGTAAGACTTTCGAACTTCCCCTGTCAGCCAGTCGGAAGGAGTCACAATGATCTTGTTATCCCCGACTGTAAACAATTCCTTCTTCTTTTTCCACATCCATGCCGTATGATCAAACCACTGACTGGTGGGATAAGTACTGATATTAGGACAATTACCGCATCCCTCCTGCCATTTATTGCACTGAAAGAAATATCCGCATTTACCGGTGAATGCGTAACAGTCATGGAAGGTCCATACACAGGGAATCTTCTTTTCATTAATATAGTGAAACAACAACGAAAGATTCAGGTAATACCCATGCAGCGCATGCAAATGAATGATATCCGGCTGCACCTGGTCAATATAAGAGATCAGTCTCCTGGTAGCTGCACCGTTGGACCAGCCATTGATTCCTGCCACACGGCTCACTAATGCCGAAGTATAGATCTCCGGTGTCATACCAAAGCGGTATACATTCGGTTCCTGTACCTTCTCTCCTCTTCCATACGTTACGTAAGAATCTTCCCCATCTTTCAACAGCTGCCGGTGAATACATGCCACGATTCTCGCAGCTCCACCCTGATTATAATGGCTGTTAATCTGCAAAATTCTCATATACTCTCCTATTCCGGAAGGCTCGATGATTACCCCAAAATCATCTTCGCCGCCTCAATCACAACACATTCCACCAGATACCATCTGCTATACCCGTTTATCCGATAGCAGTACAGATACCTGTCCCGAATCCTTTTCTTTGCTTCTTTCAAACTCTTATGGTTGCTGGCTCCGCCCATCTTAAAATTTGCCAGCACCTTATCCACCGTCACGATCTTCGCCGGCAGTTTCCGCATCTGCAGATAAAATCCATAATCATCATGGATTCCCAGATCACGGAAGGGATATTTCTTGTAATATTCAGCCTTTACAAAGGTGGTAGGATGATTCCAATGTCGGGAAGTCTCGTATTTTCCCATCCGTGCCTTCTTTATAAAAGTACTGCCATCCTCTTTATGCATCTTGATATTGGCAAACATCAAGTCGCAGCCCTGCGTTTCAAAGGTGTGAAGCACGGTTTCCAGAGTATCCGGCTCATACCAGTCATCGCTGTTCAGGATGCCGATGATATCTCCCGTTGCCAGTCGTATACCCTTGTTCATGGCATCGTAGATGCCGCCGTCAGGCTCACTGACGATCCGGTAAGATGCACCTGCTGCCTGAAACGCCGGCCGATAGCTTTCGGCTAAGGCCACAGTACCGTCCTTGCTGGCGCCGTCAATGATCAGATATTCCAGAATATCCTGACACGAACCATCAGACTCACCACCCGATGAAGCCTGTCCGAGTACCTGCTCAGCTTCGTGCTGCCCAAGCACCGTCTGCCCCAGCACCGATTCAATCGCTTTCCCTATACTTTTTTCACTGTTATATGCAACTGTAATAATCGTTATCTTCATCGCTCTGTCCTGCGTATACTTTCCTCCAAAGAAAATATCTGATATCCGTCAAAATCTTTCCTGCTTAAACTCTGATCAATGGTCAGGCTGCCAAAGGCTTTGTCTGCCAGTCCGCCGATCTTGCCCGGGATGTGAGAAGCCAGGAGCACCAGCGGATTCAGCACCTTCCACAGCCTTACCCGCTTTCCTTTTACCTGCCCGATTGCCTTTACCATTTGAGAAGTCGTAGTATATTCTGCATTCTGCGGATAAAAAATGCCGCCTTTGCCGCTCTCCACCAGTAATCTGATAAATTCAGCCAGATTTTCCACATACAGCATGCTTCGTTCATTTAAAATATCGGGAAATACGGGAGCAACGCCTGCCAATCCGGCAAGTAAAGGATAGTTGCCCTTGCTGTTTTTTCCATAGATCATAGGAGGACGCAGGACGGCCACCTGAAACTCCTCATTCATCAGGGGAAGCAGAGCCTCCTCAGCCTGCTTCTTACTGTCACCATAGAAATTGGCAGGAGAAAGTGGAGTCTGCTCCGTAATATGCTTCTTCTGTCCTACAGGCGCACTGTCACCATATACGATGACGCTGCTCATATAGATAAACTGCTTTACACCCTGATCACGGGCTTTCCCGGCAGTCTCATAAGCCAGGTCACGATTTACCTGATAATAAAGTGCTTTGGTATCATCAGACACGTTTCCTACATCCGCATGGGCAATACCTGCCACATGAAAGACGGCATCATAAGGTGCAAAGTCGTAACTTTTCCAGGACTCCTCCAGAAGAGAAATGGTGTCGATACGATACATTTCTCTGCCCGAAGATGCATTATATTCCTGAAGATAGCGCTCTACACTGGTGCCGATATAACTGCCTGCGCCGGTTATCAGAATCCGCTTCATTTCTTTTCCTCCTGATGCATGGCCCCGGTACCGCCTTCGACCACACCATCTCCGCGAAGCACACTTACAAAGGTTCCGAAGAAACATCTAAGATCCATGACAGGACCCATTTTCTCCACATATTCTCCGTCCAGTTTGGCTTTCACGGGAATCTCCAGTTCATCACGTCCGTTGATCTGTGCCCAGCCGGTCAGTCCCGGTCGGACATCGTTGGCGCCGTATTTGTCCCGCTCTGCGATCAGATCGTACTGATTCCACAACGCAGGCCTGGGGCCTACAATCGCCATATCGCCTTTTAAAATATTCAGAATCTGAGGCAGCTCATCCAGACTGGTCTTCCTCAGGAATTTACCGGTCTTTGTAATATACTGTTCCGGATTCTTAAGCAGATGAGTAGGCATATCCTTGGGTGTGTCAATCCGCATCGTGCGGAATTTCAATATCTGAAAGTAGGTCTTGTGGATACCTACCCGCTTCTGTTTGAAAAGCACCGGACCCGGAGAATCCAGCTTGATCGCCACGATCAGCACCGGAAAGACAGGGGACAAAATCACCAGCCCCAGCAATGACAATATGAAATCAAATACTCTCTTTATTTTCTGATACATGCAGTTCCTCCCTTGCGGTAACGCTTATTATTCTTCCGTATTATAATGATATGTGGGCACGATTTCCTTTACCACTTCCCTGATATCTCCGTCCTCATCCATGGAAGCCTGCTGCAGCTTCTCCAGCTGTCTTTCAAATTGGGAATCATCAAATTCAATGGGCTTGCCGATATAAATCATCTTATTGGCGGTCTCCGTCAGTCGCTCTTCATTCATCAGCAGCTCTTCGTACATCTTCTCTCCGGGACGCAGTCCGGTGAATTCAATCTTGATATCCTCGTCTACCCGGTATCCGGAAAGCTTGATCAGGTTCTTGGCCAGATCCACGATTTTCATGGGCTCACCCATATCCAGTACGAAAATCTCTCCTCCCTTGGCGTAGGCGCCTGCCTGCAGCACTAAGGATACAGCTTCCGGTATGGTCATGAAATACCGTATGATATCGGGATGGGTCACTGTCACCGGGCCGCCGTGTTCGATCTGCTTCTTGAACAACGGTACCACGCTGCCGTTGCTGCCCAATACATTTCCAAACCGCACTGCTACATATTCCGTAGCAGACTTACGGTTTCTATCCTGAATGATCATCTCACAGATTCGCTTGGAAGCTCCCATGATATTCGTAGGATTTACCGCCTTATCCGTGGAAATCAGCACAAATCGCTTACAGCCATAGCGGTCGGCAGCATTTGCCACCTTCCATGTACCAAACACGTTATTTTTAATGGCTTCGTTGGGGCTGTCCTCCATCAGAGGCACATGCTTATGGGCCGCTGCATGATATACGATGTCAGGACGGTAATGCTTAAAGATTTCATCTACTCTTGCGGTGTTGCGCACAGAACCGATGAGTACCTCCATATCCAGTTGGGGATACTTCTGGCGGATTTCCTGCTGCACCTCATAGACGCCGTTTTCATAGATATCTAAAAGGATCAGCTTCCTGGGGCCATGCTGGGCAATCTGTCTGCACAGTTCACTTCCGATAGAACCGCCTGCGCCGGTCACCAATATGACTTTATTATTCACATAGCCGATGATTTCGTCCACATTGACTTCGATGGGGTCTCTTCCCAACAAGTCTTCAATCTGCACCTCACGCAGTTTAGATACGTTGACCTCTCCGTTGATGATCTGGTACATACCGGGCAGGATACGCATACGGCATCCGGTCTCTTTACAAATCTCCAGGATAGGCTTCAGGGTAGCACGACTGGCAGAAGGAATTGCAATGATGATTTCATCTACCGCATACTTGTCCACACATTCCTGAATCCTGTCTCTTCCGCCCACGATAGGCACACCACGCAGATATTTGCCATGACATCCCGGATGATCATCAATTGCACACACTACGTGCATGCTCAGATAATTACTGCTTTCAATCTCTTTCAAAATAGCGTTTCCGGCCGCCCCGGCACCGATGATCATGCAGTTAGTTCTGGATTTATTCTTATAATGGCTCAACCGCCTGTTCTGCAGCATTCTTAAAATACGGTAGCTGAACCTGACACCTCCCGTAAAGATCATCATGAAAAAGCCATAGAAGAAAGGATAGCTCACGGGCACCCTTTCATCTAACAGCCAGAAGATCACAGGCTGCATGGCAGAACAGATGACTATCGCAATCATAATGTTGATCAGCTCCGTATCCGAAGCATAACGCCACACACTGTTATACAACCGGAAAATATAGAAGATGATCAGGGTAATGAGTACATTTGGAAAATATGCTTTCAGCACTGCTTCCCAGAACTCTCTCGGCACATCCATGAACTTCAGCTCATAACGCACATAGAGACTGAGCACGGAAGCCATCAAAATTGCGATCATATCCGTCATGATCAACAATATTATTCTTGTTATCGGTATCTTCAGAATACCGATTCTGATATCATTCAAATTTTTCATAATACTTTTCTCCCATCATTCAGCACCATAGTACCACACTTTCCGCTTTTTTGCTACTGTAACCTTTTGTCACATCCTCTTAAGCTTCTTGTGCAAAACACGGATTCCCCGAGGTGCTATGGTAAATAGTGTATGATAAATCTTATTTTTTCCGGTCAGATATGGATTCCTCATGGCTCCCCACCAGTGCCTTCGCAGCCATTTCACGATCTTACGGTACTGCTGATTGTCTCCGGTCATCTGTGCCACCGGAATATGCAACAGATAATCCAGTCGCTGAAAGACGCCGAATCTCAAGGCCACAGGCAATAATTCCGGGTACTCCTTTGTCACGATCTGCTCCACCATATCGGCATTGTCCACGTTATCTGAGAATACTCTGGAAAAATGCTCTTTACTCTTCTTACGGGTATTGCTTCCGATCCGGTAAAACACATGATAAGCATATCCCGGCAGAGATATGACTTCCTTTATTCCCGGCAGCAGCTTCACCAACAGATGAAAGTCTTCATTGAGCACCCCTTCCGGGAAGCGCTGCTCTCCCAGAAGATCTCTGCGGATCAGCTTGGTGCAGAACGAGCAGTCGCCTCTGTGCATCAGGAGTTCCCTCATGAAATCCCCGCTGCCGATCCGCTCCGTCTTCTGAGGCGGCACACAGATATCCGGCAGGACATTTCCATCTTCATCTACCTCATTACGTCCTATCTGGACCACAGATGCTTCATATTCCAACGCTGCCTTTACCAGCTTTTCATACATATCCGGCTCAATATAATCATCGCTGTCCACAAAGCCCAGATATTCTCCTCTTGCCTCGCTGATGCCCAGATTTCTGGCTGAGGAAGAGCCTCCGTTCTCTTTATGGAAAACCCGGATCCTGGGATCTTCTTTTGCAAGCGTATCACACAGCGTCCCGGTAGCATCCGTGGAACCGTCATCCACCAGGAGGACTTCCATCTGACGCCAGGTCTGGGCGGTGATGGAATGGACACATCTGGCAAGACAGTCCTGAATATTATATATGGGCACTATGATACTGATCAGTGGTGTATGTTCTGATGTCATGATCTATCCTCTCTGTTTAAAACTGCCTGTTTCTCTTTAGCAGTCTGCTTATTCCCCGCCGCTTTCTTATCCAGCATCCTGCGCATAGCCCGCTCACCTATCACAGGCGCAGGCGAACAGGGACCGGTCAGGAACATGGGACTGCCTGCATTCACGTTGCCTGCATTCACGTTGCTTGCATTCACGTTGCTTGCATTCATGCTGTTCCCGTTCATGCTGTTCCCGTTCACGCTGTTCTCATCCCACAATCCCAGCGTTCCAAGCAGCACCAAAAAACGCTCCGCCGCCGTCTGTGGATTCCACTCCTCTGCGATGGTCCTGTAAGCTTCTCTGCCCAGTTTCCGGCAGAGGTTGCGGTCATTACAAAGTGTATACAGCTGCTCAAGCAGCATATTTTCATCATTATCATGGTAGATGCAGCCGTTCCTGTCAGGGTCGATCAGGTAAGGAACTGCTCCGATCATGTGATTCCCCACCACGGCGCATCCACTGTTCATAGCCTCATTGACAACGGCTCCCCATCCCTCCTGACGGTCACTTGTCACCAGATAAATATCGGCTTTCTCCATATAACATCTGACTTCATCCGGCTTTCGAAAGCCCAGAAGACTGACGCAGTCTTCTACTTTAAGCTCCTTTACCAGGCTGAGAACTTTCTCTTCCAGTTCCCCTCCGCCGATAATATCCATGTGAAATCTGCAGCCGCTCTCTTTCAGTCTGGCCGCCATCCGGACAGGCAGCTCAGGATGCTTCCAGTCGATAAAACGGGCAGCCCAGAGCAGATAAGGGATCTTCTCCGCTTCTGCGGCATCCGCCCCATCTACGGCACACCAGCCTTTTCCATCCAATAATTTCTCAACATCATAAGAATGAAACTCCGGAAAATATCCCCATCGGAACATTTTGCCCGGATAGGCATGTACAATATGGAAATCAGACGGCACATAAGCACCCGCACAGAGCAGATACACCGGTGCCTTGCGGTACCTGGTATGGTCTTGATATTTTTTCAACAGACCCCGGGGAGATACTGCTTTCCACTGACCCGTTTTGTACAGACGTTCACTGTAACGGATGACCGGCAGACCGGCCTCCAGTCTGGGGATCACATATGCTTCCTCATCACTTCCGCCGAACAACATGACCTTACATTCCATGATCCACTGCCTGCATTCATCGGGCTGTTTGTAAAAATATTTAACATAAGGAAGTTCAGCCTTCTCATCCCATCCCATCTTTACACGTTCCTGCTCCATGGGTTCTGTCTGTATGAAACAGAAGCCTTCCCCAAGTGCACGATACAATGCATTACAGAAAGGAATCTGATGATGATTGATGTAGTTGGATACAAATACCAGTTGTCGTTCCATATGGCTCCTTTATTACTATACTACAATCATAATACGTTATTTCTGTGAAATCTCTGTGTAGATTTCAATAATTCTTTCGTAATTCTTTTCCTGGTTATGAGTCCTCAATGCATGTTTCCTTGCATTTTGGCTATATATGGAAGCTTTTTTCGGATCACTCAGTATATTAAGGACTGCTTTTTGCAGGTTATCCGTCACTTCTTTTAAACTGCTCTCTTCCCCTACTTCATGGACCCCATTATGGCAATAGTCATTTTCAGGTACATGATACCCTCTGAAAAGGATTCCGTCCACTCCATCCGTAAACAGACTGGGAATCCCCCCAACATCAGCACTGACGCAAGGAACACCTAACAGCATGGCTTCTCCCAGTGAATTAGGGGAGTTCTCCAGGGTAGAACAGCATACGTATACATTGGCTCTCAGATATTGCTCTTTCATCTGCTGCGCGGTCAGCCGCCCAAGGAATTCCACATGCTTTTCCAGATGATTTTCCCGGATGATGCTCCGCAGATATCTTCCGTAAGCAGATATTTTGATCTTGTCTTTCAAAGTCATGTCAGCCACCAGACTGTTGCCTGCCACACACACTCTCGCATCCGGGAACTTTTCAAGGATACCGGGAAGTGCCAGCAACATGTAATGTAGACCTTTCAGCGGATAATCTCCCTGACTTAAGAAAATTCTGGCAGGCTCACACTTATCCTGCTCCCACTTTCCTGTATAAAAATTACTCCTCAGCGTCTCATTCATGGTGTAATAACAGGCTTTCGGATTCCATTTTGCGGCATAATGACGATCCCACCCGGTACGTCCGGTGATATTGCCTGCATGCTGTATGGCTTCCATTTCATGCTTGCCTCTGACTACGAATTTCTGCTGCTGTCTTTCCAGACTGTCATGCTTAAGCCAGTCTCTGAACGTAACGCTCTTTCTTACTTTTTCAGGCAAAGAAGCCATATAGGCATTGGCATATACAGCGCACAATCCCTGAATTCCCACTAACACGCGCTCCGGTCTCTCACATACTTTCGTAACAGCCAATGTGTGACCATATTCCGTTCCAAAGCAATGTATCACATCCGGCGCAAATGCCTTTAAAATTTTATCTATTCTCTGTTCCAGTGCCGGTTCGTAGCTTTCTGCATTGGATATATCTTCAAAAAAGCCGAAACATTCAAATGCACTGCCGTTCTCAAGCTGTATGGTCTCGTGATATCCGTCTCGTTCCTGTTCCACCGGGAAAGCAATCCCCAGTTTGATACCATTCTCCTTTTGCCTGGACAAGATATTATCCGCAAGACCGCTGAGCCATCCCTCTTTATTGCTTGCCGCCAGTCCCAGATGTTCTGCAATGACCGGAAGCATAATATTACACACCCACAAAACTTTCATGTTACAGTTCCTTTCCTGCTGCCCGATCGGGCATTAATGGAAAATCCAGTTATTATAAGGAAGTAATCCTACACTGTCATCATATGCCCGGTATAAGAATACCAGGAAATACAACGCAAATATCCCTGCTGCTCCCAGGATGCACAACACCTTGAACTTTCCCTTTTTCATGCTCTGTAAGAGATTGGCAATCAGGAAAATCTGGAAGATCGTCAGGTAAAAACCAATTCTGGACACCTCCGGGATAAAAGACCCACAAGTATACACGATCAATCCCGCCAGATTCAGGAAAAAGTAGAATCTGTTGGCCTTATCTTCTTTCATTCCTCGCTTCCAGCAGATGATGCTCAGGGCGATGGTTCCCAGGCATTTCGCCACATTGACCCAGGAAATCTCCCCGGTATCAAATTCCGAGTTCTCATAATATGGATAAAAATAAAATATGATCTTTCGATACAGATCCTGTCCCAGGATCAGGCTCGCCGTCAGCACACCTCCGGCAACATAATGCCACTTCTTAAGTTGTATCCGTGAAAGCCAGCCTGCCACCAGATAGGCCGGGATGACTATCAGAACCGATTTATGGAACCCAGATGCCAGGAGAATCCAGAGAATGAACTTTCCATATTCTCCCCGCAGCACATATTTGGCACTGTACATGGCAATCGCCAGTGCAAAATAGTAGCGGACATTATGCATACTGGAAAAGTAATAACCACCCGTCAGCAATAAATACAGTGATGCTGCATACCATTTTCCCTGATCATGAATAGACTTCAGGAAGAAAAATACGGTAAGCACCGAGAACAAAAAGAAAATCGGCTTATACGTATCTGCTCCGAAAATTGCCTGCATCAGCTTTACTACATACCGAAAACCCGGTTCATAGGACACATGTCTATCCTGGGCGATCAACTTAAAATTGTACCAGTAGACCCAGTAGTCTCTTCCGATGGCTACGCGGAACGCAGAGACGCCTGCAAGCAGACAGTAGATGACTCCTTCTGCCACCAGATTCCTGCCCTGCTGCCTGTTGCAGCCCACCGGTCTTCTGCTGCTTAAATGCTGAGGCACATATTCTTTATTATCGATCAACAGTGCAAATCCTACTGCTGCCACTGTCAGCATAATATATAATAAAGCGCTGCTTTCCATGCTGCTCTCCTTTGAACGCGTCATTCTCGCTTATCTGCCTTTTAGTCTGCTGCCTTTTAGTCTCCTGCCTTTTAGTCTCCTGCTTTCTCGCTCCTACGTCCGATTCCCTGAAGCATCCACTCAAATGCCTGCCTGATCTCCACATCCTGACACATCTTATCCCGATGAGCCAGAAGGAACCGAAGGGCCATTGCCCGAGCCAGACTTCCATACAGATAGTGATACAAAACGCCTCTGTCGTAAAAGAATTTCCTGTCGTAGCCGGCAAACCATGTAGATTCGCCGCTTCTTACTTCCCGTCCTATGGTAACGGGTGCCGTATATACCTTATATCCTTTAGACATGAATTCTTTCAAAAACAGGCTGTCTTCCCCGTTGCTGTATTTTGCCCCGCCCCCAAAGAGGAGGGAAAACATGACGCCCGATTCCAGAAGCTTATCGGTCCTGATTGCAAAACTGACTGCGCCGTATCTGCCGCAGTTGTACCATCTGACACGCTTTCTATCCGTAATATGGTAAGTCCGCCTTGCCTCTTCCACTTCAATATTAAAAAGGATCATATCGGCCCGGGGCTGTCTGGCAAACTCCTCTGCGATCCGCTCCCCATAGCCATCCTCATACACAATGTCTTCATCAGAAAAAAGGCAGATATCCCTATCTGCCCGTAAAATGGCATTGTTACGGCTTCTCCCCACACCTCTTTCCGCGCAGGAGAAAAAGCGCACTCTATGCCCCCTCCATTCCATTTCCTCGACTGCATAACGGTCACACTGGTTGATAATGACCGCATCTGTCCCCAGATTCATCTGCTTTACGATCGTATGCATGTCCTGATTCATCACAGAAGCCAGTACCTGTACCTTCATCCTACGCCTCCGTTCTATGTGTTTTTCGGAAAGTGCACAGCGTCTCTCTCCAATAATACTGTCTGATCAAACGTTCATCTGCTTCTGCAAGAAATACAGCATCTACGCTGCAGTCCTGCGTCTTCAAGAAGGCAAGCAACTCTTCCAGTCTTCTGCTTTGGCCTCTGCCGGCATTTACGGAAAGCACCAGTCCGTCAAGACCACGTATGGTTTCGCAGACTTCCGGGCACAGCTCCACGCCGGGCAATGGTATCCACTGACGTCCCGCAGGTGCCTTTCCTTCTGCTTTTTCTTCGGTTTTTTCTTCGATTTTTGCTCCCGTTCCTGCCCCTGCTTTTTCTTCTGCTGCCTTCAGGAGCTCAACAACGCTTGCTATATCTGCATCATCTTCTACCGCCAGCACACCAACCCTGTATTTTTCTTTGAATAAGTATTTTACATTTTCGCCCAAATTCTTCGCCTGTGCGGTTCCCAACACTTTCAGACCAAAGCGTTTGCTGATCTGAACAGGCATCCAGATACTGTCTGCACTGATTTCAACGAGAAGTACCAGCGCCAATATCAGGAGAAAGCTTACAGAAGCACTTAAGATGCAGGCATTGAGCGGTCTGGCATCATTGGATATGGTTGTATCCACTGCCTGGTCTACTACAGTAATATTTTCGATTCCCTGTTGAATACCCGCAAAGTCCACCATACTTTCTTCCACAGCGGCTGCAATCCGCAGACTGAGTTCAGGATCAGGCGTCGTCACGATGGTATCCGGCATCCTTAAGTCTGTCAGCAGTTCCGCCGAAAGATAACTTTTCATGGTCTCCCTGTCAATCTGTGCTTCTGCAGTTCCTTCCAGATTCTCATAAAGGATATCCAGGAATTCCTGCGTAGTCATCCACCTTCTCCAGGTATCATTATTAATATAAGTATATTCCAGGTAAGAAATAGGATCCATCTTATATTCTACCTGATAAAGCGACATAGCTGCATACTGTGTGGGAGGCAGTGCTACATTTTTCAGATAATAACCGCCTCCGAAGATCAGTGTTCCAAGCAAGGTCACGGCTGCAATCAGCCATTTCTGCTTCCATACCCGCAGCAAAACGAGCCTTAAGTCCAGGGGTTCTTTCTCATAACGACATTCCAACATAACTACCTCTATTCATCAACAGCATCATCCTGCTCTTTCGTTTGGCCTGTGCACGCCTCTCTTCTCTGCTTCTGCTCAAGATATTCCTGCTTAAATGCAGTAACCTGCTCACTTTCCACACCTTCCGTACTGTCCGGCCAGAGAAGAATCTTCAAGGTCAGAAGCATCAGCTTGATGTCCAGCCACAGAGAATAGTTTTCAATGTAAGTCAGATCCAGCTTCAGCTTGTCATAAGGCGTCGTATTATATTTACCATACACCTGCGCATAGCCCGCCAGTCCGGCTTTCACCTTCATGCGGTAGGCGAATTCCGGCATGATCTCCACATACTGTGCAATGATCTCAGGCCGCTCCGGTCTGGGACCGATAAAGGACATATCTCCCCTGAGAATGTTGATCAGCTGAGGCAGCTCATCGATCCTTACTTTACGGATAAAACGTCCAATGGGCGTAATTCTGTCATCATTCTTCTTCGCAAGTCTTGCCACCCCGTCCTTTTCAGCATCTGTGCGCATACTGCGGAACTTCATGATATAAAACTCTCTGCCGCCCTCGGTGCATCGAATCTGCTTGTACAACACCGGCCCGCCGTCATACAGCTTGATGGCAATGGCCGTGATCAGCATAAAAGGAGATGCCACGATCAGCAGTATTAAGGAGCATATTACGTCTATCGTGCGTTTTAAGAATCTCTGCTCCATGGTCATGCTGTATTCCCTGGTCAGCAACATAGGCGTATCAAACAGATGCAGTTCCTCTGCTCCCAGAAGAATTACATCCGAAATCTTCGGCATGATATAGAAACGGATGGAATGAGAATAGCAGAATTTCAGCAGCTGATTCCTCTGTTCCACGGTAACGTCCCAGATGACTACTGCACTGAAGTCGCCTTTTTCATATCCCTGCAGGATTTTCTTCTTCAGGGCATCCATCTTCATTCGCACATTGACACACTCAACAATCGTGTACTTATCCTTACGACCCTCAAACTTCCTGCAGATATCCTGAATAGGCCTGTCCCCGTGGATCAGCAAAAGCTTTCTGGGCGGAAATACTCTCTGATAGATGCGGTTGGCGATATTGATCCATACAATAATGACCAGTACCTGTGCCAATGTCATCTCCAGAAACGGTATCACGTAGAACAGATTCGTAACCATCAATGACATCTGTGCATAAGTGAACAGATTTACGATAACTGTAGCAAATATCTGTGAAAAAATAATTTCCGAGTTCTTCAGGAAACCGATTCTCAATCCCCCGTACATCTTGGAAAAGAAGAACAACATAAGTGCATATACTACTTCCTGAAGAAGGTATCCGTTAAACCAATAGTTCAGTCCCAGAATATTGTTCAAACTGGGGTAAAGGTACTTTAAATAGATGTATGTAAATATCAGTATCTCCATCAAAAGGCACATGCCTGCCAGGCTCAGGTTGATGAGCCGCTTAAATGCCTCTTTTCTCTTCATTTCGGTAATTTTAGGATTCTGGTTCACACCAATGCTCCTTTCTGTAGTTGGTTGCTTTTATTTTAAAATATCATGGGCCTTATTTTTAAGTATACCACAATTTCACAAGAATAAAAGCCTAAACTCTTCTTTTTACTGCCCTGACCGCCCAGAAGCAGAAATAATAGGCACTTTTTATGATAGAAAGCCTTTCCGATCTCCGATAAAGATTCCATATCCTGCGGATTGCTTCCAGTTTATTGGAAGAAAGAGATTGGCCGGCCCTGCGGTATAATGCCAGATTTTCGTCCAGACCGTAGGCAGAATAGCCGTTTTTCAGTACTTTCCACCATAGAGCGGTGTCTTCGCTCTTAATCTGCGGCATCTCTAAAAGCTTTCTGTCGATCTTCTGCGTGTCAAAGATAACGGTAGTGGTGAAAATTGTAGTATTTTTCAAGGCGTCCTTATATTCCATGACAGCCGGCACACGGACCACTTTCCCAAGTCCCTCTCCGTTCTCATCGGCGAATTCATATCCGGTAAAAGAAAAAGCCGCTGCCTTTTCTTCCATAAATGCAAGCTGCTTCTCCAGCTTGTCCTTCCTCCAGAGATCATCCGAGTCCAGATATGCGATATAACGGCCCCGGGCTTCTGCAACGCCTCTGTTCCTTGCACAGGCCGCCCCCATATTCCGGGGCTGATGAATCACACGGATTCTCTCATCCTTCGCCCGATCGCAGTACTGCTCGATCACCTGAAGTGTGCCGTCTGTGCATCCGTCCATGACTAACAGCAGTTCCCAGTCCTCGTAAGTCTGGCTGCGTACGCTGTCTATTGTCCTGGTAATGAACTTCTCCACGTTATAAACAGGTACTATAATACTGACTTTTTTATCCATTTTGTCCTCTATTCCGATTATTGAAATCCTTGCGTTTATTGAATTTCCTGCGTTAATTACTCTGCAGTTGACTGTAGTGTGAAGATTGCATAGCCTTCTGCCTGCTGTTCCAAAATCTGCAGATTATTTTTCTCCGCAACCAGGCCAAGGCTTTCCGCAGCCGTCTCATTTCCCACGGGCAGTACGATACAGTTGACACCATATTTCAGCGCAGTCTCAAAACAAATCACCTCATACTCATCAGCCTTCACGGCTTCCGCTTCTTCGGCACCGTCTGCCGTTCCCGCACTTTCCTCATTAAGTGACTCCATCCATTCGTAGAGTTCATATAATTCCGGTGCATACATATCATAGGCATATGCATTTAACGATGCATCCCACATATTTCTTCCGTACAGCAGCTGTACCTCACCGTCAAGTCCCCTGACATATTGAAGGATCTCACCGGGTCCCCACATGCAGATATCTTCAGTATCTCCCATCTGACGCGCTTTATCCAGTACCAATGCCGCCTTTTCTCTGCCGGAAGCATCGAATGTCCCCTGCTCCCACTTGCTGCCGAGATTGCCGCACAAGAGGATCGCTGCCAGTCCAATGGCGATCATTCCCGCCGGTTTCACGAACCTACCCTTCCAGTATTTTGTATAACATTCCAGATAAATCTCTGTCATTCCGGCAGCTATCACAAGTGTAACCGGTACAGTGCTCCAGATCCACTCATAATCATAGAACCTGGTCTGGTATTTCATCAGCACCACCGCCGTCAGCGGACAAATGGCCAGTCCGGCAGTCAGCACCGTATATTTCCACAACAGTTCTCTGTTCTGTGTTCTCGTTTTACTGCCGCTTCGCGTCTGATACCAGTAAAACAGCAAAATTCCCAACAGAAGGACAGCATATTTGCCGTCATCCGTATACCGCTGCCATCCACTTACAGCATTCCTCAAGAGTTCCTGCATTTTCTTCCCTCCCTGCGACCTGCTGCCAGGTGTAATACCAGCATCACCACTGTCATAAACAGACATACCCCCATACCATACAGGGTCCATACGATACAGGCTTCTGCCAGGATAGCAAGAATCGCGCTCTTCCACTTCTTCTGAAGACACATGCTCAGTGTAAATGGTACCAGAATACCGCCTCGCACAGCAGTACCGCGATACCCGCAATGAAGGAGCTGGGATCCATCCATGGACGCCATATAATCGCCGCACCAGATAATCACGGATACCAGAATCAGCATCACGAGCTGCGCCCGCTTGTCCTTTTTAAACAAAACTTTCGCAAGGCTTCCGTAAGCCAGGTAACTGCCGATCAATACCACAACCGGGAAAATCCCGCCTACGATCATAGAAACATCCACTTCGGTGAGCTTTGCATAAGCAGCATACAGGCTGGGCAGGCACAATATCTTCAGCCGCAGTGGGATACCGCCCTCATAGGCTCGTCCTGTCAGCGGATTAGCCTGATAAATGGCATTCTGTGTCAGGAAAGTCTGCACCGTCTCCAGTGTCATATCACCGTCCCGATAGCTTTCCGGTCCTGCCATGATCATGATGACCTGAAAAATAACAGACAGCCCGAGGATTCCCGCAAGGATCTGCACAGTATTCTTTCCTGCCGTCTCGGGTTCCCGCACTATCCGCTTTCCTTCCTTTTTCTTTCTGTCAAATAAAAATATTCCTGCAGAAACAATGCACAAAAAGGCCGTCAGTCCCCACAGGACCACAGCCATCCATGTCACAGATTGTTTCAGGAAGACCGCACCGAGATGGGCGACTTCCGCAATACCGATCCATACGCAGAAGCCATGCAGAAAAATCACTCCTTTTCCACAGGCACTGCGGTAATCTCTTCCATAAAAGCACCTGGTGACTCCCATTCCCAACAGGCAGGGCACCAGTGCCAGAATCATCCATAAAGCGATAACCATATTACACCAACTCGAACTACTATCTTTTATTATCGCTTTAATCATATCACAAAATTCGTCTCAGCGCAATTCTTCCTCAAGAAAAGTCAGGGTTCTTTCACGAAGAAATTATTCATACCTCATAGACATTATATTTTATTACCATAGCTACTTTTTCGACTAAACAACTTAACATTGTGCCTCGGGCAAATAATTATCCCTAAAATGCGCAAAAATCCCCCCCCTGATCTTACTCTGGGATTTTTTCAAATCAATAGAAGCTTTCTATTTCGCTAAATATATACTTTGCCGTTATCTCCGGATGATCACTAAAATAATCCATCATCCGCTGTATTCCCCATTTCGGATGTTCTTTTAGAATCGCCAGGCGGAGCACATTATAAGCAATCTTCCGGATCAGTGCCAAATTGTTTTTCCCTCCCTTTGCCGTGGAACGATCCTCGTCGAATACATTATCCAATTCATAGTGGAGGTTGTTCTCGATTTTCCAGTGGCTCCTTTTGTATCCTGCCATTTCTTCTGCTGACAATGTCAAGTCGGATATCATTCCCACCTGCTGGACGGCATCACTGATTCCATCTCCCTTCCGGGGTCTGGGTTTTCGGTGCGATCCTTTTTTCAGAAATTCCTCCTTACTGACAGTGATATCATTCCCTTCTTCATCCTTTTCCACCGGTACGCGTATCTGCGTTGCACATCCTACACTTTTTACGAAAGATGCCTCCCCATTCCTGACGCACTCTAGAAATGTAGCATCTTGGCACACCGCCATCTCCCTGTAT
>JBGVLR010000027.1:0-1782 GCA_045124375.1 Acetatifactor sp. | reverse complement strand
GTCTCGTCGTGATCATTTTTGTCCAAACCAATTCTGGCAGAAATCTCGCCATCGTAGACAACTGGGATGGACAATTTCACACTTTTTACAATACGCCCATCGGGCTGCTTATCTTCAAAAATCTGGATCTCGTCGATCAGGGTTCTCATAAGCATTTGGCACTCCTCCTCGGTGATAACATCAATCAGGGTGCCGAAGTGCTGCAGCACAGTGTAAACTTTTTCTACGGTCAGTTTCTTTTGTCTGATTGCTTCCAGCTTCTGCTTGAAATCTGCCAGATCGGTTTCAAATCCTGCAAGCTCCTCATACAGTTCATCAATACGGGCATTGGTATCTTTGATTCTTCTCTCTGCATAAGGTGCTTCGGGATCAATACGATCCAGTTCGCTTGACAGTCGTTTCAGACTGCTTTCACGGATTCGGATTTCACGCTCAGTGGTTTCGATTGCTTTAACGGTTTCCTGTTCATCTACAACATCACCCAGCTTATCCGCTACCAGCTCTGCCAGTCTTTTATCACCAGCCAGCTTTGTGATGATTGCAATTACAGGTTCGTCAATGTTTTTCTCGTTGATGTTCTTACGGAAAGTACAGGGCTTGCCGTCAACTCTCAAACGATGCTTACACGCATAGAAGTGGTATGGAGTGTATTCATCCTCTGTACCCTTTTTCTTTTTTCGGGTGGTATTCCCATAAAGGGGTGCGCCGCAGACAGGACACTTGACCAAAGTAGCCAGCATATGCACATGGGTGCTGTCCTCTCTCTTTTGAGCAAGGGGCGCAAGGGTTTTGCGCTTTTGCTGTGCCGCTTCGTACTGTTCCTCGGTAATGATTGGTTCGTGCTTTCCGACTGCACGGATATAATCATCTCTTTTGACCATTTTGCGCTCTCCCTTTTTATCAGGAGGGAGCATATGTCTTCTGCCATAAGCAATTTCGCCTTTGTAAACAGGATTATCCAGTGCCTTAGAAACAAACGCTCTCGTAAAAACATCCCTTGTGCCATTGGCTCGGATTTCCTTACGGTAGCCATGCTTGAACAGCCATTTCACGATGCCGACAATACCTAGTTCGGTAGTGGTGTAAAGCTCAAAAATCTTCTTGATAGCATCGGCTTCGTCGTCATTGATAACCAGATGCCCATTTTCAAGGGCATATCCATATGGGGCAAAACCACCGTTCCACAGACCGTCACGGGCTTTCTGCTGTCTGCCAAGCATGGTCTGCGTATGGATGTTCTCAAGCTCCATTTCTGCCAGAGAACTCATGATCGTTGTAATCACCTTACCCATAGGGGTACTGGTATCAAGTCCATCGGCAACACAAATCAGGTTTACATCATTTTCACGCAGGATCTGTAAGGTTCTTTCGATGTCCAGAACACTTCTGCCGAAACGACTGAGCTTGTAGACCATTACATACTTCACATTGATTACACCTGTATCAATGTCGGTGATCATTTTCTGAAAATCTTCTCGTCCTGCAAGGGTCTTGCCAGACTTACCCTTGTCAGAGTAAGTGGCAACGATTTCCATATTATGAGAAGCGCAGTATTTTCGGATTTCTTCTTCCTGTCCGATCAGGCTGAATCCGTCAACCTGCATGATGGTGGAAACTCTAGTATAAATACAAACCTTAGTGGTCATTTGCTTTATCCTCCTTAGATTCTATAATATTGTGCGCTTATTTTCAAGCCGCTATATAAATAAGTTGCTGCCTAAAGATTCGCCGAGTAGAAATGCTTTCCGCATTTCTACCAGAGGTTAGGCTATCAATAGCAAG
>JBGVLR010000026.1:0-49901 GCA_045124375.1 Acetatifactor sp. | reverse complement strand
CGCCATGTTAACACCTCCCTACCACAAGCCTATATTGGCTACCTTATTAGATATCTTGTTGACCGTCACTATCAGAATGATATTAATAATGTTGTTAAATAAGCCTATGGCAGCAGAATAACTATACTGGTGAGTTATCATGCCCACCTCATATACATAAGTAGAAATCACACTGGAAGCATCCATGTTTAGATCATTCTGTAAAAGGAATGTTTTCTCAAATCCAACGGATAACAGCGATCCCATACGCAGAATAAACATTGTGACGATAGTAGGTAGCAAATGAGGCAGCTGTACATGCCAGATAACCTTTACGCGACCGGCTCCATCGATTCTGGCAGCTTCTATCAACTCGGGAGACACCCCTGCCAGCGTAGCCATATAGATGATGGTTCCCCAGCCCAAACCACTCCAAAGACCGCTAAGGACATAAATAGGTGCAAATGCCGAAGGCATTGCCATAAAGTCTCTTGCCTCTGCTCCGAAAAAACCGGCAATGATATTGAATAAACCTTCACTGTTGGCAAAAAGGATAACCATAGAGCAGACAACCACGGTGGATACAAAATGAGGCGCATAGGTTATCATCTGACATACTTTCTTCAGCTTCTGATTCTTCATCTCATTGAGCATGATAGCAAAAATAACCGGAATGGGAAAAGTTGACAAACTAAGCAGGCTGACTTTCAGGGTATTGGTAAGCACTTGGGTAAAATAAGGATACTGAAATATAAAGTATTTAAAGTGCTTGAGACCTACCCATTCACTTCCCATAATCCCTAAGCTGGTACGATAATCTTTAAATGCAATCTGTACTCCATATATGGGTATGTAGTGAAATATAAACAAGGTGATAATGGATGGTAAAACCATCAGATACAACATTCTACAACGATACATATTCTTTAAAAATTTTTTCGTTTTGGACATGTCCATGCTCCTCTCCAACTAATTTGATGAGGTCATTATACAAATCCATTTTCCTCTTTTCAATCACGTTAACTTTTTGAACTATGTGCTTTTCTTAAAATTCCCCTTCTGACAGTTTTTATGGTATACTCTTTTCTTAAAATTCAATACTTTGTTCTTATATATGTACTGTCAATCGAAAAAAATCCGCAGGATATTTCTACCCTACGGATAATATTGCTTGTATTTATACTACTGAAAAATATCTGCGGTGTAAGAACCATGCATTCCATGGATGAACAGTTTAACAATTCAAACTGTACAGAGTTACTTATGTCGTGGAGGGAACCGGAGCATCAGATACACGAAAAAGGAATGACATAACGCCGGACCTGGCCCGCCTGCACCATGTCCTGGATGATACTTTCCTCGAAGACCGATCACCAGCGCAAGGTTCTAAGAACAACCTTGCGCTTATCAGGAAATTTGCGATCAATATCCTGAGATTGGCCCAGATTCAAAGGAACCTCAGAAACTGTAAGGATACGAAAGTGGTTAGTTTGGCTGCTCAGCAAATCGCTATTTCTTCGTGAAACAACCCTGACTCAAGCCAGAAGGGGCTTGACAAACCTTCTGAGTAGTGGTAGTGTTAGTAATGCAATTATATAACGGCAGATGAAATTCTTAGGGGAACGGCTTGGAGCCTACCGAAGGAGTAAAACTCTCAGGTGTCCGCATAGCGGATGGGGACTAGGAATGGATGGTGCTCTGGAGAAGCCCATTATGTGTGGGTACCGAAGGTGCAAGGCAGACTGTCGCAGAAGCGACAGCCGCTGAATCTCTCAGGTAAAAGGACAGAGTAAGTAACGCAGATATGACATCTGCGTATATTTTTACGTGTTACTCTCCGGGGCAGTTGACTTTTCAGCTGTTCCGTTTTTTCATTTTAGGAGGAGATTTTATGTTATCATCAATTGAATCAGCAGTTTACCCGGTAGTGGTAAAAATCAACGAGTACTTATCAAGCTATATCCTGATCGTACTGTTAGTAGCAGTGGGTCTGTGGTATTCCATCAAGACACGTTTCGTACAGGTTCGCTATTTTGGTACAGGTATGAAGAAGGTGTTCGGTAATATTTCTTTAAAGGGCGGTACCCAGAAACAGGGTATGAGTTCTTTCCAGGCACTGGCAACTGCTATTGCTGCCCAGGTTGGTACCGGTAACATTATCGGTGCATCCGGCGCGATCCTTACCGGTGGTCCCGGCGCCATCTTCTGGATGTGGGTAATCGCTTTCCTTGGTATGGCTACTATTTATGCAGAAGCTACACTGGCACAGAAGACCCGCATAATTGACAAGGACGGCAACATTCACGGTGGTCCTGTTTACTACATCACCACAGCTTTTAAGGGCAAATTCGGCAAGTTCTTATCTGCTTTCTTTGCCATTGCACTGATCTTGGCTCTGGGCTTCATGGGCTGTATGGTTCAGTCCAACTCCATCGGTTCTACCATGCAGACCGCTTTCGGTATTCCTGCTTGGGTTGCCGGTCTGGTTCTTGTTGTGATTTGCGGTTTCATCTTCTTAGGCGGTGTGAAGCGCCTGGCTTCCGTTTGTGAAAAGCTGGTTCCTATTATGGCTGCTATTTTCTTAGCAGGCGGTCTTGTCATTCTGGTATGCCGGATCCAGTATTTGCCTGCCACCTTCGGTATGATCTTCAAGTATGCATTTCAGCCTCAGGCTATCGTAGGCGGTGCTTTCGGTGCGGCTTTAAAGTCTGCTATCAGCCAGGGTGCAAAGCGTGGTCTGTTCTCCAATGAAGCAGGTATGGGTTCCACTCCTCATGCTCATGCACAGGCTAATGTAGAACATCCTCACGATCAGGGTGTTGTAGCTATGATCGGCGTATTCATCGATACTTTCGTAGTGCTGACTCTGAATGCCCTGGTTATCATCTCTACCCTGTACACCGCTGACGGCCCTCTGGCAGAGTGCGGCGCTGCAGCAGCAAGCACTGTTATCACCAAGGCAAATCTGGCTCAGACCGCTTTCGGTACCGTATTCGGTTCCAACTTCGGTGCTATATTCGTAGCTATTTGCCTGTTCTTCTTCGCATTTTCCACTATCCTCAGCTGGAATATGTTCGGTAAGATCAATGTGATCTACCTGTTCGGCCATAAGAATGCCAAGATAAGCACCACTGTTTACACCATCATCGCCCTGGTATTCATCTTCCTGGGAACCTTGGTATCCAATGACCTGGTATGGGAGCTCACCGATGCGTTCAACTATCTGATGGTTATCCCCAATGCCCTGGCACTCTTTGCTCTCACCAAGATGGTAACCGGCTCTGTGAAGGAAATTGATTCCAAGAAATAACTTCTCTGAAAGAACTACATATATCATAAAAGAAGACGGCGGCCGCTGTCTTCTTTTATTTTTTTTGCTTTTCATAATACCCTTGCCTTTTTTTTACAAAGTGCTATATAATAGGTTATCATCTGTTTTCAAGTGCTTATGATTTTGCAGGACTATGTACCTTCCCCTGCCTGATACAACGGAGGATTCCTGACATGAAGAGACCGACCATTCAAAATATAACTTTATCCGCCATGTTCTTAGCCATCGGTATGCTTCTGCCCTTTTTGACCGGTCAGATCCAGCAGATTGGCAATAAGCTGCTGCCCATGCACCTCCCGGTGATGCTGTGCGGACTGATCTGCGGGTGGCCTTATGGCCTGGCTGTAGGTTTTCTCCTGCCTTTACTTCGCTCCGTCTGCTTCGGCATGCCTGTCCTTTTTCCCAATGCGGCTTCTATGGCCTTCGAGCTGGCCGCCTATGGTCTGACAGCCGGATTTTTATACGGGCGTTCCCGATGGAAGTGCATCGTTTCCCTTTACCGCTCGCTGCTTGCAGCCATGGTAGCCGGTCGGATCGTATGGGGCATTGCACAGCTGCTTTTTCTCGGAATCGACGGAAGTACTTTTACCTGGCAGATGTTCTTAACCGGAGCGCTGATTTCTGCTGTTCCGGGCATTATTTTACAATTGGTCCTGATTCCTGCTATTATGGTGACTTTGAAGCGCGCCGGCATGGTATCCCTCCACGATGGGCATATTCACAGGAAAACACTTCACCACAAGGACAGGAATGTATGTGAAAAGGAGTAATATCTTGCAGACAATATCAGAAAATATCCTATCAGGAAATATCTTGTCAGAAATTACATTTAAAATAGAAGAAATTGCTTCGCGTAAAGCGCAAGTATTGGTAGCCATAGACGGCAGATGTGCTTCCGGAAAGACTACGGTGGCAGGTGCATTGGCTGACCTCCTGAATGCTGATCCGGCACAGAAGCATTCCTGTGACGCAGCATTTCCTCTTCGCTGCAACCTCATCCACATGGATGACTTCTTCCTGCGGCCACAGCAGCGGACACCTGAACGGTTCGCTGAGCCCGGAGGAAATGTGGACTACGAACGTTTTCTGGAAGAAGTGCTGCTGCCGCTTAGCAGACAGGAACCTTTCTCTTATCGGCCTTTTGATTGTAAGACTTTCGGTTTCAAAGAATCTGTTTCTGTGAAACCGCTTCCGATTACCCTTATAGAAGGCAGCTACACCTGCCATCCTCTTCTGCGGGACTATTATGATTTGAAGGTATTTTTGACAGTGAATGAAGAGGAGCAGCTAAAACGTATCCTTTTCAGAAATGGCAAAGAGGCTTTGGGGACTTTTCGAAGCAAGTGGATTCCGTTGGAGGAAAAATATTTTAGTGCGTGCAATGTGGAAGCATGCTGTGATATTGTATTACACCAGGAGGAGACATTATGAAAGTAAATTATCATTCCCACACCGCCCGCTGCCATCATGCAGCCGGCACAGAACGTGAATATGTTGAGGCTGCCATCGAAAGCGGCCTGAAGGTCCTGGGCTTTTCGGATCACACGCCTTTTCCTTTTAAGGATGGCTATGTATCACGTATGCGCATGAGCATGGACGAGTTGGAGGATTATGTAAATACCGTACTGGCCCTCAGGGACGAGTACCACAAGGATATCGAAATTCATCTGGGACTGGAAGTGGAGTATTATCCCGCTGTATTTTACGATTTAGTTAAAGCAACGGCCGAATATCCCATAGAATATTTCCTGCTTGCCCAGCATTATCTGGGTAACGAGCAGGGTGATATCTACAGCGGTGCAGCTACTGAGGCTCCGACAACTCTGATCCGTTATTGCCGCCATCTAAAAGAAGCTATGGATACCGGTTGCTTCACCTATCTGGCTCATCCGGATCTGATTCGTTTTATCGGGGATCCCGCCATATATGACACTCATATGCGTCAGCTTTGCCGGGAGGCCAACGCATACAAGCTTCCTCTGGAAATCAATTTCCTTGGGCTTCACGAAAACCGCCATTACCCCAATGAGACCTTCTGGAAAATCGCAGGTGAGGAAAACTGTGATGTGATTTTTGGCATAGATGCGCACAAACCGGCTGCTTTTAAGTATCAGGAAACTTTGCAGAAAGCACATGTTCTTGTGGAAAAATATGGGCTTCATCTATTGGAAGATGTCACTTTGCGCAAGCCTGTTTTGTAAGCGCTCATCTTCACTTTACATTTCATTGAAATAAGGCAACCGCAAGCCCACTGGCTTCAGGCGGTGGGTTAAGGTCGCCAAAAGTAGATTCAGTCCTTTCCTTATTATTCAGGTGGATTATTTAAATAAAAACATCGGCAATAAACATCATGCCAATTATCAATGTTTTCGCCATACGTATAATAACTTACTATAAAAACATTTTCAACACAGTCTTTATAAGCACCTGCTCTCCATTCCTTTGCAAGTTCATCCGCGTATTTCGTATAAGTTTCATGGGAGTAAGTACTTTCCTGGTAATATATGCGTTCGTAAGCAGGTCCAAGAGATAAAGTATATTCCATTATAAAATCAGATAACCATTCTTCTATGAAAGTGGCGGAAAGTATTGGTATGAAAAAAGAAGATGAATTTGTCACACAATACTATAATGGCGATATGCTTCATTTTTTGTATTCTATTCATAGATAAATTCCAGTTTTCAAATGAAGGGAGGTGCGCCTAATGTCCGAAGAACGCTTCTGGAGTACCGATGAATATGTCAGCACAACAAAATTTTCTGTGCATGATGGAGCTATGACCATGCGACAGGCAGGGCGCATCTTCCGTCTTGACCCTGCACCGCCCAAGGTTGAGGACATCAATGACTACATCGTTTCCGCTGTCCATGAAAATGATCTGAATTACATTACATACTTTCTTCATCACTACGAGCCAAGGCTGAACAAGCGAGTGTACCGCTTTCTGCTGACCGAGGGAATTGACCGATATGACCCTCTGCGTTTTCTGGATTACAAGCTCAGTTGTGCATGACCGTTCACAATGAATGTGCGTACTCATTCCTCCCTCAGCTTGGCGTACACATAGGTATCCTTCCAAATGGGCTTTCCATTTTCGTCCTTCCAGAAGTACACATTTTGTCGCAGGTGGGCCTCCCGGCGGAAGCCCAGCCGTCCCAATAACCGCCATGATGCGGTATTTTCCGGGTCACACTCGGCATAGATCCGATGGATGCCCTTTTCAAACGCCCTGTCAATCAGAGCATTACAACTCTCTGCTGCATAGCCCTTGCCCCAATAGGCCCGGTTCATCACATAGCCAATTTCCAGCGAGTCGAAGTCCCGCTTGCCCAGATAGACATTGCCAATCATTTTCCCGGTGTCCTTCAGTTCCATGGCGATCATCTCATCTGTACTGATGCGCCATTCCAGATTTTCCTGGGTCTGTGCCATGGTCATAGGCAGATACGGCTCAAACTTCACCACCTCCGGGTCAGAGAGATATTCGTGTAGATCATACAAGTCGGAGGAGCGGTATCTTCGCAAAATCAATCGTTGGGTTTGTATCATGATTTTCATTCTCCTTTCTGATAAAAGCGGAAAGTTGCCAAGGGAACAAAGCCCAAGCGTTTGTAAAATTCTTGATCGGACAGAACGATGGCTTGCGTTGCGCCCAACATTTTTGCTCGCCGCAAGACTTCAGTGACCACCGCCTTGCCCAAGCCCATGCCCCGACATTTGGGGATGGTGCAGACCGGCTCGATGTAGGCATAGTCCGTCCGGGTATCGTACCAGCAGGTGCAGTGGGCGGCAAATTCCCCATTTTCGTCCACCACTGCCAGACATAGCTCCTGTCGGCGGTTGGGCGGCAGGAATTTGTTTGCCAACATTTTTTCCAGTTCCGCCTGATCTCCTTCGTGGCCAAAGCCCTTCCAAATCACCGTCTGATAGGCAAAGTCATCTTCCGGGAAGGAAATTTCACGGATGGAAAATCCGGCAGGGAGGGAATAAGTCAACGGCCCGCACAGTTCCCGGTAGAGCATCGGCTCTGTCTGCTCCGCTTGGGTATATCCCAAGGAGCGCAGAAGATCAGCCATAGGAATATCATCCTCCCGGACGGCAATGCCCAAGCCATTTTCATTTTTCAGATTGTCATAGGCATAGGCCACGATCTCCGGCAAAAGGAAGTCATACCCCTCCAATGCACCGCAAAAGGTTTCCCCGGGAAACAGATCATAAACCGCCGCACCCACAATGTTCGCTCCATCCAGCCAAAGACCGATGGAGGACAGTTTTTCCCGGTCACAATAAGGATGGGCGTACATCCATTCCCACCGGGCCCAGTTCCAGTTGAGGTGGGTTTTCTCCCGATTCAGGCGGATGAAAAAATCGCAGACCTGTTGATAATGTCGGGGCGTATAGTGTTCAAAATAAATCTGTTTCATACATCCACCTCCAATGCCTGAACGCCCCGGAGCAGCACTTCTACGGACAGGTCGAAGCTCTCCCGGATGGAGATGGGGTTTCCGAAAGCATTGTTGTTGACCAGCAGGGCGTAGCCCTCCAGCATGGCCCGGAAGGTGCGGATTAAATGGTTGATTTGCTCGTCCGTCAGATTCAAAGGCCGCATGATCTGAAACAGGATGGTAAACAGCCGGTTGGTGGCCTGTTGGGTCTGCTCGTCCTGGAATTTGTTGTACCACAGCATGGCGTTGAAAACGCCGGGGTTTTCCGTGGCATAGGCGTAAAAGGCGTTGCACATGACCCGAATGGCTTCATGGCCGCTGTACCCCACCACGGCGTGCAGCAGTTTTTCCTCCATTTGACGCCAGCCGTAGAGCATGAGCTGGCGGCGCAGGTCATCCAAGCTCTGAATGTGGTTGTACAGCGACGGTGCCCGCACCCCCAATTCAGCGGCCATCCGCTTTAAGCTGAGGTTGTCAATGCCTTCAGCGTTGGCGATTTTGGCCGCTGTTTCGATGATTTGCCGGGTGTCTAAGCCTACTCTTGCCATAGATGCTTCCTCCATTTCTAATATTGTTTCTATAATAACTAATCAGATTAGTTTTGTCAACAGAAAAATCGAGAGTGCATTGTTCAAAATGCACTCTCGCTGAATTCTATTACTCCTGTTCGTGGCGTTTGTATCAATCCAGATTCTTGTATTCCGTAACAGTTTTCAGATATGTTTCGGAATCACCGTTCAAGATAAGGTCTGCATACTCCAAAGGAGCATTGTAAATCAGATAGTCAAGCTCTGACCGTTCATACATATTCCGGGCAACCTCGTTCTCAACAGCAATGGTATCAATCGCAATCATGCTACCATCGGTGAATTTCAGTTCCACACAGCAGTTATCAAAATTATATTCACAGGAAATCAGCTTTTTCATAGGGTTTACCTCCAAAATTGTTTTGTTTGGAAGTAATGTAAGCGTGGGTTTTTAGTGTGGTATCTTTAAGTTTGGGAACCCCCCCTTTCCCATTTGCTGACGGCAGAATGCGTTGTACCTAGCTTATCTGCAAATTCTTTTTGCGTAAAACCGGCAGAAGTTCTGAGTGTTTTTATAAGTAACCCGAAGTTGTCTAACATTTGTACTTTGTTCTATTCCCTTCTTTTACAATATCAGTTTATATTATACCAATTTCTACAACCAAAAGTCTACAATTTATTTTTGAGAGATTGGAAAATTGGCTTGAGCAAACGGAAAATTCTGTTTTCTCCAATGATTTTCCTGATGTTCGATTGATTACGAATAGATTAGAATGGTATAATAGACGTAGCTAAACGAAGGAGGTACCACATGACAAAACATTACTTATCAAAACTTTTCCATTTATCATGCATAACGCTGGTATTTATTTGTCTGTTAACTGGCTGCGCATCAGACAAAGAAGTTGTTTTTGAAAATGATTACTTAAGACTTGAAAAGGTTGACGGTTTGTCCTATGTTTTTCATGAGGACGACCTGGGTGATGGAGAAGTATCTTATAGTATCTCCATTTATAATCAGGGCTACCGATGCGGCTGGTTCGGCGTGAGGAATGCTCCGAAGGAGGGAATGCAGAATGAAGTCCAGTGGCAGATTTTCTGTGCGGAACTGAGTTCCCAGGGGGCAGTGGAGCTTACTGCTTATGAAATGGCAGATGACATAGCGCAGTATACTTTTGCTGTTTCCGAGCTGCCGTTTTCCTACGGGGATACTGAGTGGCTGGTAGATGCAGGCGTTTTTGAGGATATAGAAGAGGCCTGCCGGGAGTCCTGTGAGACAAAGGTAGTGCTTTGGAGTAAGGAGGGTACGGATCAAGGATATTATTTCTGGTTAAATACGCTTTTTATTTCTGAGGAGCAGACTGCCAAGTTGGCAGAATCGGTTACTTTTAAGGAAGGAGCTTTCACGCAGGACAAGGTGTCAGAGTGGCTTGCAGCCGAAGGCGGTGTACCTTCTTCCGGGAGCAGCGGAGAGAATATTTTTGTTCCCGAAAACGCCTCTAAGCTTACTTATCGCATAGAGGCAGACGGACAGACATACCGTGTGCCGGAGCATACCGTGGCATTGCAGGTGAGTGATGATAGCTGGGAGTTGTACGGTTACACAAATGACGGCACAGGCGCGGTAAAAATCGGATCGATTCACTTGAATGATAAGGGTGAGATTGAGGTTAATACCGATGTGTCCCCGTGAACTATCCCCGCTTCCGGCTCATAGCCCCTTTTAATATTTCATTCAGCCGCTGACAGACGGCAGGTTTCCAAGGTTATTATCTTCCGTGCCATCCGGCAGGGACTTCAAATATTCAGAATCCTTCCGGTGAGCAATGCCTACGCCCTGGATTTCTCCTGCTTTGGCCATGGCCACACCTTCTTCTTTGGAAACCGTCTCGCCGTCTGAAAGCTGATACCCTGTTATCTTGCCGCTCGTTTTTACCAGGCCTACGATTTCTTTTGCGTCTGATTTCGTTTCCGGTACTTCGTCAAGTGCTGCATAGGCGAGCTTTGCACCTAAGTCTTTTTTATCTGAATCCATCTTTATTCTCCATTTGTGTGCATTCTGTTGCCATGAGCAGTTAAGCTGTACATAGCAACAATTTTTCAGTTGCTTTTATAGTATTTGCGAAACTGAAAATAGTATGCACGATGGATTCTGTGGTTCCTACTCCCAGCAGACACCTTCCGGCACCTCTACCTGACTCTCAATGGTGCCGTCTGTCTTTTTCACATGAGAGACATAGATATCGCCATAAGGAGTAGGATAAGTCCCTTTCGCCCATTCCAGGTCACCAAGATGGGGCTCAATCTTCACTTTCTTACATCCCGGCTCCAATATTTTAATTCCCAGCACATTTTCGGAAAGCCAGGGTGTCGCACCGCCGGCCCAGCCATGGCACAAGCTGTGACGGAATCCTTTATAGCAATATCCTCCGTAAGAAGCATGTACATCCACTTTCCCTTCTTTGGGAAGCTCATCGATTCCGGAAGCATTTTCCATCCAGGCAATGTCAAAATCTTCCCAGAATGTAGTGGCACCCAGTTTCAGCATGCCTCCCCAGTATTCTCTGATGCACTTTAAACAGCCTTCATAATCTCCTGCCATAGCCATGGCAGTCAAAATATAATATCCCATAAAGGTAGACATGCCTTTGGCACCGTCTTTCTTCAGGATATCTTCATAAACTTCTGTTGGATCCTTTAATCCTGCTATCACCAAAAGCGCTGCTGCCTGCTTGGAATCTTCATACTCCTGCGGACAGCTTTCCAGACACGCAAGATCTGCTTTGCACTTCTCCACTTGTTCCTCTTTTCCCAACACCGCGAATATTTTCATGAGACTTCTGATGGCCATTACATGCAGTGCCTGAACTCCGGCATCCACTACTTTCTCCTTGCCTACAGAGGGCCAGTCTAAAAATCTTCCCTCGGTCACAGTATCTTTTCCGTTTTCATCAATATACTGTGACAGCTGGTGTAAGAGCCCCGTCAGATAACTCTCCTGTTTTTCCAGAAATTTCTCTTTGCCGGTACAAAGGAACCAGTCGTACACAATAATAGCATACCACATGGAATAACTGGCCATATTGTTCATCCAGCCGGGCAGCGGTGTTTCTTTCCTGATAAAATCAAGGCTCTTCTCCACAGACGAATCCTCTCCGAACACTGCCGAAATCGTCAGCATCTCCGGATGCATATCGCCGATCCATACCAGGCGGTCTCTCTTGATGCCGTCCCAGATATACTCCTGCATATTCAGATGGACGGTATAGGCTCCCACATCCCAGATGCGGTTGAGCAGCGGATCGCTGCACTGAAAACTGCCTCTGTAGGGCACATCTTTATATACCAGCACTGCGCAGATACTTTTCAGTACAAGTACAGCATTCTTATCCTCCAGGTCAATGCGGACAAACCGAAATCCGGTCTCACCTATCTGATTCATGCTCATGTGACCTACTTCTGTCAGAATATCTCTTCTGGCATGATCGTTGGTAGCATTGTTCTCTCCCCCCGGCTCTGCCATGGCTTCCGATGCAGACTCACCAAATCTGATACGCACTTTCGTACCATTATGAGTCCCCTCCCATGCCAGCAGGCGAATACCGCCATGAATCTCCACTCCATAATCCAACAATACGGAAGCTTTCCTGTCCCCCGTATTTTTCATAATACAAGGTTTAACAGTTGTTGATTTCAGAGAAATCTGCAATTCTCTTTGCTCAAGCAGCGCCTCACTGTTTTCCACATTCCCCTGCATCCACATAATTCTCGTTGGATATAAAAATCTGCGGCTGCGGATATCTTTCTCCCCCAATGTCACACCTTTGTCCATTATTCTGAAAATATCATTTCGTTCCCGTGCTTCCATAGCATATTCTCCTTTTTTATTGCTTTTTCCAAATTTATTGACACCTTTCTTTTGCCTGTTATAATTAATCCTAAGAACATTCGAAAGGAGTCTCCCATGAGCATCCCGAATCTTATTTCCCGTAATATATTTCCCCGCCAGGAGCTGCCGTTTTATATCGGAAAGTATTACCATACCAACTTTTCAGCACTCAAATATCATACCCACGAGTTCATTGAAATCGTGTATGTATGTGATGGCAAAGGGTACCATGTCTATGATGGCAAAACTTATCCCGTTGCCAGGGGAGAGCTCTACATCATCAATTCAGGCGTCCCGCATTGCTTCTATCCAACGGATGAACGCAACTCAGAACATCTTGTGGTATATAACCTGTCATTCCTTCCGGATTTCATTAACGGTATCAACATTGACCTGCCGATTCTCACGGAACTGACGGATATCATGCTGTACAAATCTCTGTACCCGGAAGAGATCATCTACACGCCTGACCTTAAGCTTTCCGGCTCTATGCGTGTGGAGATCGAGCAGCTTTATGAGAAAATGTACCTGGAATTCACCTCTCAGGGCCTTAACTACCGGGAAATCCTGCGTCTGTTGCTGTGCGAGCTTTTACTCAAAATACACCGTTATTATAAGCTGGGAAAAGATACTTCCGAAAATGTGGGCAGTGCCTTCCGTCACCAGCTGATTCCCGACTGCATTGCTTATCTGAAAGAAAATTATGCCCAGAAAATCACTATTGAGGAGCTTTCCGGTACTTTCTTCCTGAGTAAAAGTTATCTGTCCAGCCTGTTTAAAAAAGCCACCGGATACGGTGTGGTAGAATATCTGCAGCATATCCGGATAGAAAAAGCCTGTGAGCTGCTTACTACCACCAACCTGCCCATCATCCAGATCAGTGAACAGGTAGGCTTCGGGGACTACCGCTTCTTTAACAAGTCTTTCAAGAAAATAACAGGCGTCACTGCTCATGAATATCGAAAAAAGCACATATAGAATACCGGATTCTACCGATATTGTATATGCGCTTTTGTTGCATAAATGGGGGCGATTCTTGAATTCGCCGTTTATTTATCTTTCCTGAAAAAACGATCCAGATTCTGAAGACAGCGAATCAGCACTTCCATCTCGTCCTCTTTCAAATCCTTGACAATTTCCCGTATCATCTGCTTATGAAAGTCTCTGTGGTGGAAAAATGCTTTCCTGCCCTTTTCCGTCAGTGTGACCAGAACTACACGTTTGTCCTCGGTGCTCCTCTGCCGCACAATGTACTTTTTATCCTCCAGACCGTTCATGTTGGTAGTAAGTGTTCCTACCGTTACGTCCAGACTTTTGGCAATGTCAGACATTCTGCGCGGCTCTTCGATGCCGATTGCTTCTATGATATGCATATCATTGTTGCTGATATCCTTAAATTCTTCTGTAATTACGGCTTTCGCTTCCGTAGCCATCACATTGCCGAACAGACTTACTAATAACCTGTTCAACTCACCATTTGCTCTCTTTTCCATGTCCGACCTCATCTTATCATCTGTTGTGCACCGCACACAAGTCACGGGCAGAGCCCCGAAAAACCAGTGGTTTTCCGGGGTCGCTTCGCTCACCAAATGGCCGACAAAGCATCTGCCCGAGCGAGCTCGGCAGCTGCTTTTTCAGCCACTTGGCTCTCTCTCTAGTCACGGGCAGAGCCCCGAAAAACCAGAGGTTTTCCGGGGTCGCTTCGCTCGCCAAATGGCCGAGAAAGCATCTGCCCGAGCGAGCTCGGCAGCTGCTTTTTCAGCCACTTGGCTCTGCCCTGTACGCACATTATATCAATTACCACACAAGAACGCAAGCCCCGTAGGTTAGGCCGGCGCCGAATCCGGATAGGACTAGTTTGTCGCCGGTGTGGAGTCTGCCTGCACGGTTCAGTTCGTCCAGCAGTACGGGGATTGTGGCAGAGGACATATTGCCTACTCTGTCCAGGTTCACAGGGAACTTGCCGATGTCGGCGCCCAGGCGTTTGGCTACGGCCTCGATGATACGCACGTTGGCCTGATGCAGTACGAACATGTCGATGTCCTCTACGGAAAGGCCTGTTTTATCAAGCACTTCCCGAATGCAGGCAGGTACCTGTCTGGTGGCAAATCGATAAACTGCCTGGCCGTCCATCTGCACGAAAAATTTCTCCGGCTCCGGACTTTCCTCTTTTTCCTGATAAAGAGGATTGGCGATTCTTCGCTCTCTGCATTGTAACACCATTCCCCGGCTGCCGTCAGACCTCTGGACGCTGCCTAACATGCCTGATCGGCTCTCTTCCTGTCCCGACTCGCCGTCTTCTACGGCTTCCACCAGAACTGCACCTGCGCCGTCTCCGAACAGAATACAGGTGGAACGATCGTCCCAGTCCATCAGCTTGGACAGGACTTCGCTTCCGACCACCAGAATATTGCGGTACATTCCTGACTGAATATAGGCGTTTGCCGTAGTCAGTCCGAACAGGAATCCGGAGCAGGCTGCATTGATATCAAAAGCAACTGCATTTACCGCACCGATCTCCTGCTGTACCTGACAGGCACAACAAGGCAGGAGATACTCAGGAGAGCAGGTGGCAAGAAGGATCATGTCTACTTCCTCTGCTGTTTTGCCGGCCTGTTCCAATGCTTTCCTGCAGGCTTCTGCTGCCAGAGAAGCTACCGTTTCACCGGTGGAAAGACGTCTCTCGGCGATTCCGGTCCTTTCCCGAATCCACTCATCGGAAGTATCCATCCACTCCGTCAACTGTGTATTCGTCACAACCTCTCGGGGAAGTGCGCTTCCTGTACCGGTTATCTTCATCTTCATAAAGTAAACTCCTCCATAATCTCTGCTACCGTCTCAATCCGCTGTGCCCGGTAAGCATTTGCTCCGCAGAAAATAAGTCCCTCATCCAGTCTGCCTTCCACTGCATTTACCAATGCCTCAGTAATACAATAGGGGGCAGTGGCAGGCTTACATGTTTTAATGCACTGTCTGCAGCCTCTCATAAAACGCTCCCCGGCCTTTACTTTGTCCAGAAAAGCATTATGAATCGCTCTTCCCGGCATTCCTACCGGACTGTCCACGATCACAATATCCTCCTGGGAAGCATCAATGTAAGCCTGCTTATACGCATCACTGGCATCACACTCCCTGGTAGTCACAAATCTTGTGCCAAGCTGGACACCGCTTGCTCCCATGGCAAGGTAATGCAGCATATCTTCTCTCGTATAGACACCGCCTGCTACCACCACAGGCGCATTCAGTTCCATTTCTTTTGCCAGGTCTATGATAGCTTTCACTTCTTCATCATAGAGCTGAGGTGTCAGGCGGCTTAATTCGTCCCTGGAAAATCCCAGGTGTCCGCCTGCAAGGGGTCCCTCTATCACGATGAAATCCGGCTTACGGTTATACTTCTTCATCCAGTATTTTGAAATCACAGCCAATGCTTTTTTGCTGGATACGATAGGGGCAATCTTTGTATTAGACCCCTTGGTCAATGCCGGAAGATCCATAGGCAGACCGGCACCTGAAATAATGCAGTCTGCACCGGCCTCTACGGCTGCCTTCACATATTCGTCATAATGCTGGGTGGCAACCATAATGTTTACGCCGATGATACCTTTCGGTGCAAGGGCTTTTGCTTTCTGTATTTCCTGATGAACCGCCTTTAAATTACATTCCAGTGGTTTGCGGGCAAATTCTTTGTCACGAAATCCAATCTGGGCGGTGGAGATAATACCGATTCCTCCGGCGTTTGCTACGGCAGAAGCCAGCCCTGACAGGCTGACTCCCACTCCCATTCCACCTTGAATGACCGGCACTCTGGCGCATAAATCGCCGATTCTAAGACTTTGCTCACCTAATACTTTGCTTTCTAACTCTTGCATCTGACTTTATCCTTACATTTTTATATAATTATCGTTCCCATCCGCGCCATTCACAGAGCATCGCAGATGCTTGGGCCGCCTGCGGCAGACGTGTAAACCGCAAACATTAAAATGCCCTGAAACGCTGATATCTCTGCTCTGCGATCTCCTCACCGCTCATGCCGCTGTATCTCTCGAGAAACTGCTTGATCTGTTCTTTCATATACCCGGCGATAGACTCTACCGATTTCTTATCCGCACCGCCGAATTCCGGGATGATCTGTTCGATCACACCCAGGCGTTTCAAATCTTCTGCGGTAATATTCATGACTTCGCTGGCCTCTTTTGCCTTATTGGAATCCTTCCACAGGATAGAGGCAAACCCTTCCGGAGAAAGAATGGAATAGGTTGCATTCTCCATCATCCATACTTCGTTGCCCACTGCAGTCGCCAATGCACCGCCGCTGCCGCCTTCTCCGATCAGAATACACAATACGGGCACTTTTAAGGCCGACATTTCCAAAAGGTTTCTGGCAATAGCTTCCCCCTGACCTCTTTCCTCCGCTTCAATACCGCAGAAAGCTCCGGAGGTATTGACAAAGCTGATAATAGGACGGTTGAACTTCTCTGCCTGCTTCATCAGGCGTAGCGCCTTACGATATCCTTCCGGCATGGGCATACCGAAATTACGCTTTTCGCATTCCTTAAAGTCCTTACCCTTGATATCAGCAATAACCGTCACCGGCTGACCATCCACAAAAGCCACGCCGCCCACGATTGCTGCATCGTCACGATAATAGCGATCTCCGTGCGCCTCTACAAAAAAGTCAAAAATATACTGCATGTAATCGGTAGCTGCCGGACGGTCTACTCTTCTGACTGCCTTTACTTTCTCCCAGGCTGTCCTCGGGAGATCCAGCCAGGAACGTTCCTTCATGATCTCATTCAGTTGGAAATGAAAATCCAGATTCTTCTGGAAATCTGCATAATGCCCTTCCCTGCACTGATGGGTTTTAATCAGGAAATAAATAGTCTTCTTTAAGTTTTCTCTTAAAACAATACCGTCAATAAATCCGTGCTCTAACAGGAATTCCGAAGTCTGAAAGCCCTCCGGAAGCTTCTGCCCGATGGTCTGCTCAATGACCCTGGGGCCGGCAAAACCGATCAGCGCACCCGGTTCCGCCATGATGACATCTCCCAGCATGGCAAAACTGGCGGTAACACCTCCTGTTGTGGGGTCTGTCAGAATGGTACAGTACAAAAGACCTGCCTCCGAATGCTTCTTGATTGCGGCAGAAGTCTTGGCCATCTGCATCAGGGAGATGATGCCTTCCTGCATTCTGGCCCCGCCGGAACAGCAGAAAAGAAATACCGGAAGCTTTAATTCTGTGGCTTTTTCAATCATTCCGGTGACTTTCTCTCCCACCACGTGTCCCATGCTTCCCATCAGGAAACGGCTTTCACAGATTCCAAGAGCAGCATCTTCGCCAAATACTTTACACTGGCCTACCGTGACTGCTTCATCGGTACCCGTCTTCTCCCTGGTTTCAGCCAACTTATCTTCATACCCCTCATAATTTAAG
The DNA here is from genome assembly GCA_045124375.1 of Acetatifactor sp. GTDB lineage: Bacteria > Bacillota > Clostridia > Lachnospirales > Lachnospiraceae > Acetatifactor. Next base: position 32,298 of record JBGVLR010000026.1, on the reverse strand, counting down.
GGATTGCATACAGGCATATCTTCAAACCAGGGTGTAAAGCTCTTCGGATCGGCTACCATGCGGATACGGTTATTGACCTTTACCCGAAAATAGTAACCACACTCGTAGCAGACATATTTCTTCTTTACTACCCGGTCGCGATCTACCATTTTCTTACATTTCGGACACTTGATTTCAACTACCTGTTCCATTTGAATTACCTCTTATTCTCCAATTGCAAATGTCAGTTCGGCCTTTGCAGCCACTTTACCGTTTACAGTAGCTGTAGCCTCACCTATGCCGATAGGACCCTTTACCTTAACGATTTTGGTCTCTAACAGTAACACATCACCGGGACATACCTTCTGTTTGAATCTTGCCTTGTCAATTCCTGCAAAATAGGCTGTTTTCCCCTTATTTTCGGGAAGCCCCAGAATTGCCACTGCACCTACCTGGGCCAATGCTTCGATGATCAGCACACCCGGCATCACCGGATTGCCCGGAAAATGTCCTGCAAAATAAGGCTCATTGAAGCTGACACATTTTTTCCCCACAGCCCTTACACCGGGCTCCAGCTCTTCAATGGTATCGATCAGCATAAAAGGATGTCTGTGGGGTATGATTTCCATGATTTCTTTCGCTGTATATATTGCCATCTTATTTTTCCTATCTGTTACTCATACTTTTTCAGTAAAATGCTGGCGTTATGTCCGCCGAAGCCAAGAGAGTTGCTGAGTGCATAAGGCACTGCTTCCTCATAACTGTTTTTACAATAGTCAAGATCCAGTTCTTCTTCTGCTTCCTTATAACCCACTGTTTTGTGAATAAATCCTTCTTCGATCTCCTTCACGCAGGTTACGAATTCCACCGCACCTGCTGCGCCCAGCAAATGTCCAACCATGGATTTGGTAGAATTGATACGAAGCTTATAGGCATGCTCTCCAAAGGCCAGCTTAATCGCTCTTGTCTCAAACAGGTCATTATGATGGGTGCTGGTACCGTGGGCATTAATATAAGTAATCTCTTCCGGCTTTACACCGCCGTCTGCCATAGCGTTCTGCATGGCTCTGGCAGCTCCGCTTCCATCCTCTGCAGGTGAGGTGATGTGATAAGCGTCTGAGGAACAGCCATATCCCACAACTTCCGCATAGATTTTAGCACCTCTCTTTAAGGCATGCTCCAGTTCCTCCAGTACTACAATGCCGGCGCCTTCGCCCATGACGAATCCGTTCCTCTCTTTGTCAAAAGGAATAGAAGCACGCTTGGGATCCTCGCTGAAAGAAAGTGCGGTCAGTGCGGAAAATCCTGCAATTCCAATAGGGCAGATGGAACTCTCGGTACCGCCGGCTACCATCACATCTGCATCACCATACTGAATGGTACGATAAGCCTCACCGATAGAGTGGGTTCCCGTTGCACAGGCCGTTACCACGTTCAGGCTCTTTCCTTTCAGGCCGTAAGCAATGCTCACATTACCGGCCGCCATATTGGAGATCATCAAAGGTACCAGCATGGGAGCAACTCTTCCCGGTCCCTTTTCCTTCAGTCTGTCATGCTCTCTCTCCATTGCCTGTAGGCTGCCGATTCCGCTTCCCACATTACAGCCTACCATGTAAGGATCTTCTGCCTCCATGTCAAGACCCGCATCCTTTATGGCTTCCCCTGCTGCCGCAACTGCAAACTGGCAGAACTGCTCCATTCTGCGTGCTGCCTTTTTATCCATATACTGTGCCGGATCAAAATCCTTTACTTCTGCAGCCAGTTTACAGCGATAGTCAGTGGTATCAAAATATGTGATCGGAGCAAAACCGATTTTCTCTTCCTTAATGCCCTTCCAGAATTCTTCCACATTGTTTCCGATAGGGGTAACTGCACCCAAACCTGTTACAACGACTCGTCTCTTCATGCTTTTAACCTTTCTTTTATCAGACTTTTCCTTACATTACCATTCCGCCGTCCACATGAATGACCTGACCGGTAATATAATCCGAATTTTTTCCTGCCAGAAAAAGTACCAGGTCGGCCACATCCCGGGCCGTTCCCATTTTTCCGAGGGGAATCAGATTTTTTAAATTATCTTTGACATTATCAGACAGCACTTCTGTCATCTCTGTCTCTATAAAGCCCGGCGCCACGGCGTTCACACACACGTTGCGGCTGGCCAGTTCTCTTGCCACACTCTTCGTCAGTCCGATCAGACCTGCCTTGGAAGCCGAATAGTTGCTCTGGCCTGCATTTCCCATGACACCGCTCACAGAGGAGATGTTAATGATCTTACCATATCTTTGTTTCAAAAAGGCTTTGGACAAATGACGGATCATGTTAAATGCACCTTTTAAATTAGTATCCAGCACCGCATCATAATCCTGCTCAGACATACGCATGATCAGGTTATCCCGGGTGATACCTGCGTTGTTTACCAGGATGTCCACTTTACCATATTTTCCAAGGACATCTTTTACCATCTGTCCGCTTGCTTCAAAATCAGCCACATTACATTGTACTGCCTCTGCGCTGCCGCCCTGTTCCTCAATGGACTTAACCACCTCTTCAGCCCGTTCTCTGGAGCCATTATAGTTTACGATGACAGTCGCACCGTTTCGTGCCAGTGTCAGCGCAATTTCTCTTCCAATTCCTCTTCCTGCGCCTGTCACCAGCGCCACTTTGCCTGTCAACATGATAACTCCTCCACTACACGGTCTAAATCTGCCAGTTTTTCCACATTCAATACTTTAACATCTTTACTGATTTTACGGATAAATGCGCTGAGGGTCTTGCCGGGACCGATCTCTACAAAAGTATCCACGCCATCTGCAATCATCCGCTCTACGCTTTGCCAGAAACGAACAGGACTGGAAACCTGCTGCTCCAGCAGATCCTTTATCATCGTTTCCTGAGAATCATTTTCTGCAGCCCCGTCCACAGTACCTGCAGCATTTCCAACATAATCAGCTGTTACATTGGTCAGATAAGGTATGGAAGGTGTATGAATCGCTGCAGTGTCCAGTTCCTCACGCAGCTTTGCTCCCGCTTCCTTTAACAAAGCAGAATGGAAAGGCCCGCTGACCTTAAGGGGAACACAGCGTCTTGCGCCTTTCTGTGAAAGCGTTGTAGCGGCCTCATTTACCGCCCCTTCTTCCCCTGTAATGACAATCTGTCCCGGGCAGTTATAATTTGCGATGGAAACGATTCCTTCTGTCTGGTTACATACCTCTTCTATAACAGACGGATCCAGTCCCAGTACCGCAGTCATGGCCCCCCCCGTAGGATAAGCTTCCTGCATATAAATGCCGCGTTTGCGGATGACACGGAACAGATCAGCCGGTTCCATGACACCGCTGACTGCCAGCGAGCCGTACTCTCCCAGGCTTAAGCCTGCACATACATCGGCCTTTATTCCCTTGGCATCCAGTACTTTCCAGATAGCAACCTCTGTTGCCAGCATGGCTATCTGAGTGTATTCCGTCACATTCAGCTGTTCATTCTCTTCAAACACCAGCCCTGTCATATCAAGACCGGTCACTTCGCCTGCCAGGTCAAATATCTCTTTTGCCTCGGGGAAAGTATCATAGAAATCCTTTCCCATACCCACATACTGGGCACCCTGTCCCGGGAAAACAAATGCTGTCTTGCTCATTGTGTATCTCCTTATCTTTGAAGCAGTTTTCTTCCCTGCCCTACGATATCCTGTATGATCTCTTCACAGGACTGTACCTGACTTACCAGACCGGCAATCTGACCTGCCATCAGCGTTCCGTTAGCCACGTCGCCATCGATTACTGCTTTTCTCAAGGATCCCAGAGTCAGTTTCTCCAGTTCCATGAAATCGGCGCCTTCTTTTTCCAGACGAAGATATTCCCTGGTCATCTTATTGCGCAGAGAACGCACCGGATGTCCGGTGGATAAGCCGGTTACGGTAGAATCAATATCTTTGGCCTTCACGATCTGCTGTTTGTAATTGTCATGTACGATGGACTCTTTCGCTACTACGAAACGGGTACCGACCTGTACACCTTCCGCACCCAGCATGAATGCTGCCGCAAAGCCTCTTCCGTCTCCGATACCGCCTGCTGCGATGACGGGAATATTCACTGCATCTACTACCTGAGGCACAAGTGCCATTGTGGTGGTAGAACCGATATGACCGCCGCTTTCCATGCCTTCTGCTACGACTGCATCTGCACCGGCCCGCTCCATCATCTTCGCCATGGCAACACTTGCCACAACAGGAATCACCTTGACTCCTGCCTGCTTCCACTGTTCCATATATTTCACAGGATTACCGGCACCTGTGGTGACTACTTTCACGCCTTCTTCTACTACAATTCGCGCCACGTCTTCCGCATTGGGATTCAGCAACATGATATTGACACCAAAAGGCTTATCGGTCAGTTCCTTACAACGGCGGATCTCCTCACGGACTACTTCCGCCGGTGCAGAAGCTGCACCGATCAGTCCCAGACCTCCTGCATTGGATACTGCCGCTGCCAGATGATGCTCTGCCACCCAGGCCATACCGCCCTGTATAATAGGATACTCTGTTCCTAAAAGTTCTGTAATTCTGGTTTCCATTAAACGTTCACACCTTTATCCTGCAGATACTTGATCACTGCGCCGACTGTAGTCAGATTCTCTACCTCTTCTGAGGGAATCTGTACACCATACTCCTCTTCAAAAGCCATTACCAGCTCAAACAGATCCAGAGAATCTACATCCAGATCCTCTTTAAAACTGGTCTCTTCTGTAATTACTAAATTATCTAATCCTAACTGCTCTTCAATAATCTCTTTTACTCTTTCTAACATGATTCATTTCCTTTCTCACTGACTTGCATCGCCTGACGATGCTTTACTAAAAATAATGTTCAACAGTAACCTCCGCAGTTCTCAAATTATTTTGCCATTCAAATATTTTGATTATCAAACTACTAGCAGTACTATACCCCATCTTCCAGATAATGTCAATAGGGGATGTAATTTTTTCTTTCTACAAATGGGGCGGGTGCGAACGTCACTTGCATTGAAAATAAAAAAGTGAGGCGCATGCACCACTTTTAGTGCAAACGCCCTGATTCCTTAGCCAGCCGATATACATATCCCAGACTTGTCTCCTTTTGAATCATATCCGCAAATTTGTCCATCAATTCCTTATTCGGAATAGAAACATAGCCGTCTTTATAACTCAAAAAGCCGTATACTACCATTGCTGATTATATCTCATCTTTTGTAGTCGAATTCATTGATGTAGCCGCATACTCCTGAACTTTTGCCGAAACAGGAGTACCCGCAACCATAACTGCAATATCGTCTCTTACAGTATCAACATTGGTCTCAATATAATAGAATATCTCATCATACGGACCCGAACTGGTCCAATAACTTCCAAGCTGATTATCACTCAAAGCCCCCACTACTGAACGGGGGTTGTAAAGTGGTTTACCCGACATGGTTTGATAGCCATCATACCAGAGTTTTAATCCACTGCGGCTAACTTTAGGTGACTGTTCCAGTCTCATATAACGTTGGTACAAATCATCTACTTCTTCATTTGTAAAGCCAAAATATTCACTGTACTTTTTTTTCGTTGCCATAGTGTACTCATAGAACATATTCAGTTCCGAACCGCTGGAATATTTTGCAATTGGCAAAATACCTGTCATATAAGCCAATTCCACATAAGGCTGATCATTCAACAGGATACTGAGGAATTTAGTATATGCCATTTTATCCTCATCTGTAGCAAAATCCTGGTGAAAAATAAAATCCCATTCATCTAATACAAAAATAAACCTTTCCTCATCTCCAAATTCTATGATATTATTAAACGCATCCCATAAAGCATCATCCTCTTTGATATGTGCATTGGGATAGGCCCTGACTAAATCACCGATAAGTCTTGTTTCAATTCTATTAATATATTGCTCATAAGATTTGCAGTTTTTTGGCATCTCGTTAAACATTATGTGAATTACATTATGCTTGTTTAAATGCCTTTTGTACCAATCACAACCGGAAACTTTTAATTCCCTGAATACCTCACTACTATCGATTCCCTTGCCAAAATACGACGAAATCATATTGGCCATTACCGTTTTTCCAAAACGACGTGGTCTGGTTATACATACATATTTATGCCCTTTTCCACCATCCGCTCCTGATTTTTCGATAATATTCTCCTTTAACTCAACAAGGGGAATCAATTCTTTCAGGATGTCTGTTTTATCTACAAAATATGTTGATGAGTAATCTTCCTGAAACAACAGATATGGTTTCTTGCTGTTCAAATATACTCCCATATACAATCTCCTTTCCGAAGCACCGACAGTAACTCCGAAGTATCATAGGGCTCAAAATACCTTTTGACCCCAACATCATTTGATTGGTTTAAATCAAGTTTATCATAGGGCTTTATTTTTAGCAAGATAACGGATCTATTTTTCTCTGCCTCTCTTTTGTACTTGTTACAGTTCACTCGTCAGCTACGGGCAGGAAAAGCGCATGCTTGCATGCGACTTTTCCTGCCTGGGCTGACGAAGGGAGCGCCGGTTTATGAGCAAAGGTAGCCGCAAAGCGGCGGAGAGCACCGCAGGTGCGGCTTTGCGAATGGCGCGGAATGAACAGTAACGATAACGACATTTGTACGTGGGAACACCTTGCTTTTTACGGTAAAACATGATAAGATACAAAAGAACAAATGTTCTTGATAACGAGAGGAAGACAGTATGGAATATAATTTACCGATAATCATAGGAGCTGCAATTCTGCTGTTGTGTATCATAGGAATTGTGTGCCTGAAAATAGCAAAGCGCAGAAGACCACGAGAAATTGATTTAATGGAGGGGCATGAATTCGAGCAATATTGCGCCGGCCTCCTGGAGGAGCATGGCTTTGAAGAGGTGGAAGTGACAAGAGGCAGCGGCGATTTCGGAGTCGATGTGCTGGCGCAGAGAGAGGGAATCAGTTATGCAATTCAGTGTAAGCGCTACGATGGGCCGGTGGGAGTACATGCCGTTCAGGAAGTTTATGCAGGACGGGATTTTTATGACTGTATGGTGGGTGTAGTCATGACCAACCAGTACTTTACTGCACCGGCAGTGGAGGTGGCTCAGAAGCTGAAAATTCTGTTGTGGGATCGGGATTATTTGGAAGCGTTGGCAGAGGAGGAAACGGAATAGATATGGGTATCTATTCCGTCAATCTTTCATGCAAAAAGGTGAAATCTGCTGGTCCGTAGTCCAGGAGAAACTTGTGAAAGTTATAATCACTATAGTTTTCACCCCAAAGCTCACGAGCCTCTTCCTTTAATGTAAGAATCTCCAGATATCCGAGATAGTATTTAAGGTAATTGGTGGGCTCTTCCACGATATATTCATAAATAGCGGCTACGGTAGTATCGCTTGTGATGCCAAAGTTGTGAAGGAGCTCCGTCACCTGTTCCACAGAAGCATTTTCATAGTGGATCATGATGTCAAGCAGGGAGTAAAGGCTCAGCTGCAGGCTGCGGTCGTGCTTGATGAGCTGGATGGCTGCAGACATGGTATCGGCAGTCTCCTGATATAATTCAGAAGCATAATCATAAGAGATAAACTCCACATACAGTGCCCATCCCTCCAGATACCCGCCATACCACAGAAGCTCTCTGACATGGGTGGAAGAGTCATCGGAAGAGTTCATGGTATTGCGATTATGATACACGGACTGATACATATGACCGGGGTAACCTTCATGGGCCAGGGTGGTGTATAATTCCAACCCTGCCGGGGTACTTTTTTCATTAATATAAATAGCATTGGAAGAGGTATCGTCCAGGGGAGGTGTCAGATAAAAGGCAGGAGCACAGTAATCCTGCAGGTTTTGGGACACTGCTTTGACAGCTACACTGGGAAGCGGTTCGTTGGCATCTAAGGGAGGAAAGTCATTGCTCATTCGTTTCTGGAGATCGGTCAGCATTTCGGCTGCACTTTTATAGGGAAAATCTTTTTCCAGCAGGGTATCATAAGGGACATTCACCAGATTCGGGGTGTTTGACAAAATATCTACAATATTTTGATATTCTTCGTAAAGTTTCGTTATTACCAGTTCTTTGATCTCGCTTACCGGACGATAGGAGCCGGTCTGGGAGATGAGCAGCTGCTCGTAATAAGCGGCACCATCCGGTTGGGAAGCCAGCCCCTTAAGGGGAATGGAGGGATCCTCCAACACCAACAGCCCATCGCCGAGCGCTTCATAGGCAGGCAGCATTACGGTCCGCAGGAGCCTGTCATTAACCGCCTGATAGCTTTCTGACTGCTGAGCGGTCAGGACGCCATCTGCAATCAGGCTCTCCAGCCTTTCTGCAAAAGTAGTCTGTAAAAAATGAGTGCCTGCGTTCAGTTCATCTTTTGTCAGGATCGTATCGCACTGTTCAACTACTTTCAAAAGCGATACAGAAGGCATCAAGAGCCCTGCGTCTGCTTTTTCCTGCTCATAAAGCAAAAGTGCTTCGAAGTATTCGTCCGTCTGGTCCAGAATGTCCAGATAATCTTCTACATCCCGTACACTGCGAAAAGTATATTCTGCTAACAGGATAGGAAGCTGTGACTGCATTCCGGAGGACGGGGACAGAGGTTCTTCGTAATAAGGGTAACTGCCCACTGCCAGAGAATTTTCCAGTGTCTTTTCCAGAAGACTCAGGGTATAACGGTTATGGTCAGACAGCCGGGTTTCGTTCAGATTCTTCAGACGTTTTAGCAGGTTCTCAGTCTGAGTCAGGGCTGCCATATCGTCATCAAAAGAATAACAGGGAAGAATTGCCTCGTATTCCTGTATGCCGAAATCTTCCGGGAAAGCCAGGGTATAATGCATGTTCAATGTATTAGAAGTCATCTCGCTGCGAAAAAGGTCGTCAGTAATCTGCGTAAAGATCCGTTCGTCCCGGCCGTATGAAAACAGGAGTAGGATCAGTGCGGTGAAAACTGCCAGGAGGGAGGCGGTAAGGAGGGCCTGGCGAGAGGTAAGGCGGGTATGAGAACGCATAGTGCACCTTCTTATAACTTGATTACTAATTAATATATGCGTGTAAAATAGAAGTATGAGAAAAGATGACAGTGAATATTTGCTTACATGACATATGACAAGTAATACGATTCCCATGTAGAAAAGCACAAAAAAGGAATTGGATTTCCCGGAAAATCTATTTCTTCGCCAGTAGACGCGGACCCAAAACTATGCTACTATTAGTGTAACTATGTAAGTGCTGCGGCAGAATTGTGCATTCTTATAAAATATTGTAAGATAATACACAAAGGTACAGAACGCGGTACACAGGCCGTATCGACACGGCAGAATGGAGGAAATGATGAACAATTTAGAACTGCGTAAGCATGCCAATGATGTTCGTAAAGGTATTGTGACATCTGTTCACAGTGCAAAAGCCGGACATCCGGGCGGATCTCTTTCCGCAGCAGACGTGTTTACTTTTCTGTATTTTGAAGAAATGAATATTGACCCCAAGAATCCTCAGTGGGAAGACAGAGACCGTTTCGTACTGTCCAAGGGACATACCGCTCCTGGACTGTATTCCGCTCTGGCTCACAGAGGATTTTTCCCGGTGGAGGATCTGACCACTCTTCGTAAACTGGGTTCTTATCTTCAGGGACATCCTAATCTTCATACACCCGGTATCGATATGGCATCCGGTTCCCTGGGACAGGGTATCTCTGCAGCTGTAGGTATGGCACTCGGTGCCAGAATGGATCAGAAGGATTTCCGCGTATACACCCTGCTTGGTGACGGTGAGATCGAAGAAGGTCAGGTATGGGAAGCTGCTATGTTCGCAGGACACCGCAAGCTGGACAATCTGTGTGTGATCGTTGATAACAACAATCTGCAGATTGACGGAACCATCGAGGAAGTATGTTCTCCTTATCCTATCGATAAGAAGTTCGAAGCTTTCAATTTCCATGTGATCAATGTGGATGCTCATGACTTTGATGCTCTGAGAGCAGCTTTCAACGAGGCAAAAGAAACCAAGGGAATGCCTACTGCTATCATCCTTCACAGTGTTAAGGGTAAGGGCGTATCCTTCATGGAGAACAGCGTAGACTGGCACGGCAAGGCACCTAACGATGCTGAATATGAAGTGGCTATGGCTGACCTGTTAAAAATTGAAGAAGAGCTGGCAAAGGAGGTAGAAGCATAATGGCAGACGTTAAGAAAATCGCAACAAGAGAAAGTTACGGTAATGCCCTGAAGGAGCTTGCTGAAGAGTTCCCTCAGCTGGTGGTACTGGATGCGGATCTGGCAGCAGCTACCAAGACCGGTATTTTCAAGAAAGCTTATCCCGAAAGACATATCGACTGTGGTATCGCTGAGTGTAACATGGTAGGTATTGCAGCAGGATTATCCCTGGTAGGCAAGATTCCTTTTGTAAGCTCCTTTGCAATGTTTGCAGCAGGACGTGCTTTCGAGCAGGTACGTAACTCCGTAGGATATCCTCATCTGAATGTAAAAATCGGTGCGACCCATGCAGGTATCACTGTAGGTGAAGACGGTGCATCCCATCAGTGTAATGAGGACCTGGCTCTGATGAGAACTATTCCCGGCATGGTAGTAATGTGCCCTTCTGATGATGTGGAAGCAAAGGCATGTGTACGTGCAGCTATCGAGCATGACGGTCCTGTATATATCCGTTTCGGACGTGCTGCCGTTCCCGTGATCAACGACAAGCCTGATTACAAGTTTGAGATCGGTAAAGGAACCATCGTTCGCGAAGGTACTGACGTAACCATCGTTGCAACCGGTATCTGTGTAGATTCCGCTCTGGGCGCAGCCGAGAAGCTGGCAGCAGACGGCATCAGCGCCGAAGTTGTAAATATCTGTACCATTAAGCCTCTGGATGAGGAGATCATCATTAACAGTGCTAAGAAGACCGGTAAGGTAGTTACTGTAGAAGAGCATTCTGTAATCGGCGGCCTTGGCAGCGCAGTATGCGATTGCCTGAGCGAGAAGCTTCCCACCCCTGTGAAGAAGTTGGGTATGCAGGATGTATTCGGTGAGTCCGGTTCTGCAGCTGCACTGGTGGCTAAGTATGGTCTGGACGCTGAAGGCGTGTATAAGTCTGTGAAAGAGTTCGTGTAAGAGTTATTTGTCTGTGTTGACAAAGCATAAGTAATATGGTATTATGCCAATGAAGTTAGCGGTCACTAACGAAATTAGTGGCCGCTTCTTTAAAAACAATGGTTAGGCGAAACTAATATTTATTAGACATAGAAAGAGGACATTTACCATGATGATCAACAAAAGGCTGATCGGTACAGTCAGGGAAAGTAAAAAATATATTGCGGGGAATGTGATGTTACAGTGGTGTTCCCTGGCTGCCAATATTGCAATGATGGTGAGTATTACAGGACTTTTACAAGCGCTGTACATAAAGACGGCAGATAAAGCTGCTTTTATAAGAACAATAGCAGTAGTGCTTGCGGCTATTCTGATTCGGTTCCTGTGTACCGCAGGTGCCAGCCATATGAGTTACCTTTCTTCCAAAGCGGTGAAGAAGACACTTCGGGAGATGATTTATCAAAAGCTGCTGCGTCTGGGCGCATCTTATAATGAAAAAATAAAAACTTCGGAAATTGTGCAGGTAGCCGTAGAAGGAGTGGATCAGCTGGAGACTTATTTCGGGGCTTATCTGCCTCAGTTTTTCTATGCAATGCTGGCCCCGCTGACGCTATTTGGGGTACTCAGCTTTGTAAACTTTCCTTCAGCGGTTGTCCTGCTGATCTGTGTCCCCATGATTCCTGTGGCCATTGCTGCAGTGCAGACCTGGGCCAAGAAGCTGCTTTCCAAATATTGGGGACAGTATACGGCGTTGGGAGATACATTCCTGGAAAATCTACAGGGGCTGACTACCCTGAAGATCTATCAGGCTGATGGTTTTAAAAACGAAGAGATGAACCGGGAGGCGGAGAAGTTCCGTAAGATCACCATGAAGGTTTTGACTATGCAGCTGAATTCCATCACAATCATGGACCTGATTGCTTATGGAGGGGCCGCGCTGGGAATCATCATGGCGGTGACGCAGTGTGGAAAAGGTCATGTGACACTGGGAGGATGTCTTCTTATTATTCTGCTTTCCGCAGATTTCTTTATCCCTATGCGACAGCTTGGCTCTTTTTTCCATATTGCCATGAATGGTATGGCAGCCAGCGATAAGATTTTTCGACTGCTTGATATGGAAGAGGCGGATGCCTTACAGCAAAATAGGCAGTCAGTTCCTGTAGATTGTTCTATTAAATGTGCCTCTCTTTGCTTTGCTTATGAAGAGGATCGCGAAATCTTACACGATACAGAATTGGAATTCCCGAAGGGCAGCTTTATCTCCATTGTCGGAGAAAGCGGCTGCGGAAAATCTACCATAGCGGCTATTTTAATGGGAAGAAATAAGGGTTACAGAGGCGGTGTGACGATCGGAGGCGTAGAGTTGTCTGAGATAGACGAGGAAAGCCTGATGAAGAATCTGACTTACATCAGTCATCAGAGCTATCTTTTTAAGGGAACTGTCAGAGAGAACCTTTTGATGGGAAAACCTTCTGCTACCGATGAAGAATTGTGGAAGGTATTACAGCAGACGAAGCTGGCAGATTTTCTACAAAGTGAGCAAGGGCTGGACACCCTCTTAAAGGAGAAAGGCTCTAATTTCTCCGGTGGGCAGTGCCAGCGTCTGGCGCTTGCCAGGGCTATGTTGCATGACAGTCCTATCTACCTGTTTGATGAAGCCACTTCTAATATCGATGTGGAGAGCGAGAATGATATCATGCAGGTGATTCATGAACTGGCAGGAAAGAAGACGGTAATACTGATATCTCATCGCCTTGCCAATGTGACGTCATCTGACAGAATTTATGTGATGGAAAAAGGCCTGGTGGCAGAAAACGGAACTCATGAAGAACTGCTGGCAGCCGGGGGAACTTATGCTGACTTATGGAATGCACAGCAGGAACTTGAAAATTACGGAAAGGAGGGTGAGTGCGCATGAAAAAGAGGGATTGGCAAAACAGAAGCGGATTTACCGTCATGGTTCGCCTTGCAGGTCTGGTGAGACCGCTGGCCGGATATATGACACTTGCTGTTTTCATGGGTCTGATCGGGAATCTTTGTGCCACTTTACTTACCGTTCTGGGAGGTTATGCCGTACTGGAACTTCTGGGCTTTCAGACGATGTTTAGCATAAAAGTAATTTTTGTGCTGGTTGGCATCCTGGCTGCTTTGCGAGGAATCCTGCGCTATGCGGAGCAGGCAAGCAACCACTTTATTGCTTTTAAATTGCTGGCGCTGATCCGTGACAAAGTATTTCAGGCGCTGCGCAGACTCAGTCCGGCCAAGCTGGAGGGGAAAGAGAAAGGCAATCTGATAGCAGTGCTTACTTCAGATATTGAGTTGTTGGAAGTGTTTTATGCACATACCATTTCACCGGCAGCGATTGCTTTCTTATTTACAATCGTAATGTGTCTGTTTACGGGAAGTTTTCATCCCGTCCTGGGGTGTCTGTCTTTAATCGCCTATTTCGCGGTAGGAATTGTGATCCCGGTACTGACATCCCGAATCAGCGGTGATGTGGGAATGCGATTCCGTGGAGGCGCGGGAGAGCTCAGCAGTTTTGTGCTGGAGAGTCTGCGCGGGCTTTCCGAAACCATTCAATATGGACAGGGAGAGAAACGGCTTGCAGATATGAATGCCAGGACAGATGCGCTGTCTGCAGACGAGAAGCAAATGAAATGGATTTCAGGATGTAACATGGCTGTTACCAATACGGTAATCTTACTGTTTGATCTGCTCATGCTGCTTGCAGCGGCGGCTCTTTACCAACAGGGCAGCCTCGGGTTTGAGGGAGTATTGATTCCTGTCATAGCCTTGATGAGTTCCTTTGGACCGGTAATTGCACTGGCTAATCTGGGCAGCACGCTGCAGAATACCTTTGCGGCAGGCAACCGGGTATTGGACATCCTGGATGAGGAACCGGTGACGGAGGAAATTACAGGAAAGCAGCCTGTCTCTTTTGAAGGGGCTGCGGCGAAGGAAGTGACTTTCTCCTACGAACAGGAAGAAATATTGTCAAAGGTATCATTAGAAATACCAAAAGGGACAGTTGTTGGCATCTGTGGCAAGAGCGGCAGTGGTAAGTCGACTTTACTCAAATTGCTGATGCGATTCTGGAAAGTGCAGGAGGGAAGCGTGGAGATATCCGGAACGGATATAGAAGAAATCAATACCTCCGATCTGAGAGAGATGGAGAGCCTTGTGACCCAGGAGACCCATCTGTTTCACGACAGTATCAGGAATAATCTGCGGATTGCCAGACTGGATGCCACGGAGGAACAAATCGAAGCTGCCTGCAGAAAGGCTTCCGTACATGACTTTATCATGAGTCTGCCCCGAGGCTATGATACGCCTGTGGGAGAGTTGGGAGACACCCTTTCGGGTGGCGAACGGCAGAGATTGGGCCTGGCCCGTGCTTTCCTGCATGATGCGCCTTTTATGCTGTTAGATGAGCCTACCAGCAATCTGGACAGTTTGAACGAAGCGGTAATTTTAAAATCCCTGCGGCAGGAAAAAGCGGACAGGACGGTAGTATTGGTATCCCACCGCCAGTCTACCATGCGTATCGCCGATACGGTCTGCTCTGTGGAACATGGAAGAGTGAGCTGAGCAATTTGTTGGCGCAGCAGGATTAAGAAAAAGGAGATTGAAGAAACACGATGAATATTAAAAAAATGTTCTTTATTATATTGGGATGTATCAGCCTGGGAATCGGCGCTGTGGGAGTAGTGCTCCCTATTCTGCCATCCGTGCCTTTTCTGCTGTTGGCGGCATTTTGCTTTGCCAGAAGTTCGGAAAAATTACACAACTGGTTTACAGGCACCAGGCTTTATAAGGATAATCTGGAAAGCTATGTGGCAGGAAAGGGAATGACCTGGAAGACCAAGATGCGTATCATGATCACTGTGACCATACTGATGACAGTAGGTTTTGTGATGATGGACCAGGTGGTCGTGGGAAGAATTGTATTGGCATGCGTTTGGGTATTCCACGTGATATATTTCATTTTGGGAGTGAAAACAATTAAAGCAGCGGAAGAATGCTAAGTAACTACTGTTGCTGAAAAAGTTTGAAAAAGGTTTGCCATTCTTGCAGTTCTCTGCTATATTGTATCTGTAAAAATAAGGCAGTTCAATGCAACATCACCCACCATATAAAGGAGGAAGCGAAAAATGAATGAAGTATCACTTGATACGTTATGTGCATCATTAGCGTATGCGATGGGAATAAGTGCACCTGAGTATGCGGCAGCGCCTTCTGCGCAGGGCGACTGTGGCTCTCATGGCCTGGATATGGAAGAAGATCTGGATATTGTGCATTTATATAAAACCTATCCGGCGAAATAAGGATATGCAGATCGTAGCATGAAATGATAGATTTTATAATATTAGAATAGAAAAGAGGAGATTATTATGAACAAATTATCACCATCCATTCTTTCTGCGGATTTCTGGAAGTTAGGAGAGCAGATCAATCA
Organism: Acetatifactor sp.; assembly: GCA_045124375.1. Classification (GTDB taxonomy): domain Bacteria; phylum Bacillota; class Clostridia; order Lachnospirales; family Lachnospiraceae; genus Acetatifactor. The sequence goes on along the minus strand of JBGVLR010000026.1, from coordinate 16,767 downwards.
GGTGCAGAGAGGGGGTGCCCAATATCTTCATATTGATGTAATGGACGGCATGTTTGTGCCTTCCATGTCTTTCGCAATGCCGGTGATCGCGGCCATCCGTAAGCATACCGATATCTTTTTCGATGTGCATCTGATGATTGAACAGCCGGAGCGTTATATCAAAGAATTTGCTGAAAGCGGAGCAGATTTGATCAACTTTCATCTGGAGGCGACTGAGGATGTGGAGGGTACCATTGCGGCTATTCGTTCTTTTGGAAAAAAGGTAGGTATCACCATTAAACCCAAGACTCCTGCAGAAGCAGTGGCGCCTTATCTTGATAAAGTAGATTTGGTCCTGATCATGACAGTAGAGCCCGGCTTCGGCGGTCAGAAACTGATTCCGGAATGTGTGGAGAAAATCACGGCTGTCCGCAATATGATCACAGAAAAAGGACTGGATGTAGAGGTGGAAGCAGACGGCGGTATCAACAGTGACAATGTGAAATCTATCGTGGAAGCCGGAGCAAATGTCATTGTAGCCGGTTCTGCAGTATTTAAAAATGATATTGAAGAGAATGTTAAGGCACTTTTGCAGAAGATGCAGTAAACAAGCCGGATCAAAGGAGAAAAGTCATGGACTTAAAGGGAAAATCAATCGCATTTTTCGGAATAGGAAATGAGAATAATAATTGACAGGAAAGCGTCTTGTGTGTTACTCTAATCGTAGTGAAGACATCCGATTGAATAAGCGGATGAAAGAAAGCGGTAGTGCGAGAATAGCCCCGTCTTCTGTTTTGAACGGAAGACGGGTTTTTGGCTTATGCAGGCGCCGGTAAAGGCGGAAAGCAGTGTCGGTTCACCGGACCGGCTTGCCTTCGCAGACAGCTTTCAGGAAGGAGACAGAGAATGAATAAAGGTAAGTATTATATTACCACAGCCATAGCTTATACTTCCGGCAAGCCTCACATCGGCAACAATTACGAGATCGTGTTGGCGGACAGTATTGCAAGATTTAAGAGAAAGGAAGGCTATGACGTATTTTTCCAGACCGGTACCGATGAGCATGGTCAGAAGATCGAGTTAAAGGCTCAGGATGCCGGAATCGGCTGTCAGGAATTTGTAGATAAGGTAGCCGGCCAGATTAAAGGACTGTGTGATCAGCTGAATATCTCTTATGATAAATTTATCCGTACTACAGACGATTATCATGAGAAGCAGGTTCAGAAGATCTTCAAACGTCTGTATGATCAGGGCGATATTTATAAGGGAGCGTATGAGGGACTCTATTGTACCCCGTGTGAGTCTTTCTGGACAGAGTCTCAGCTGGTAGACGGCAAGTGTCCCGACTGTGGACGTGAAGTAAAGCCTGCCAAAGAGGAAGCTTATTTCTTCCGCATGAGCAAATATGCAGACAAGCTGATCAAGCATATTAACGAGCATCCGGAGTTTATCCAGCCGGTGTCCCGTAAGAATGAAATGATGAACAACTTCCTGTTGCCCGGACTTCAGGATCTGTGTGTATCCAGAACCTCCTTTAAATGGGGTATTCCGGTAGATTTTGATGATAAGCATGTTATTTATGTGTGGCTGGATGCACTGACTAACTATATCACAGGAATCGGCTATGATGCAGACGGCAACAGCTCTGAGCAGTACAAGAAGCTGTGGCCTGCAGACCTGCACCTGATCGGAAAGGATATCATTCGTTTCCATACCATTTACTGGCCTATCTTCCTGATGGCACTGGGTGAGCCGCTGCCTAAGCAGGTATTCGGTCATCCATGGCTGTTACAGGGTGACGGCAAGATGAGTAAGTCCAAGGGCAATGTCATCTATGCTGACGATCTGATCGATTTCTTCGGTGTGGATGCAGTACGTTACTTTGTACTTCATGAAATGCCTTTTGAAAATGACGGAACCATTACCTGGGAACTCATGGTAGAGAGACTGAACTCTGACCTGGCCAATACACTGGGCAATCTGGTGAACAGAACCATCTCTATGAGCAACAAGTATTTCGGTGGATTGGTAAGCAATAAGGGTGTGACCTTATCTGAAAATGATGCGGCCATCGATGCCGATATGGAGAAGACAGTAACAGCAGCTTACGGCAAAGTAGTAGCCAAGATGGCTGATCTGCGTGTGGCAGATGCCCTGACGGAGATTTTTGCTGTATTTAAACGCTGCAACAAATATATTGATGAGACCGAACCCTGGGTACTTGCCAAGGATGAAGCCAAGGCAGATCGTCTGGCTACCGTAATGTATCATCTGGTAGAGGGCATCAACATGGGCGCTTCCCTTTTGGCACCTTTCATGCCGGAGACAGCAGAGAAGATCGCTGTACAGCTGAATACCTCTCTGAGAGAATTCGATACTCTGGAACAGTTCGGTCTGTATCCTGACGGTAATCACGTTACAGATAAGCCTCAGATTCTCTTCGCACGTCTTGATGTGAAAGAAGTGGTAGAGAAAGCAGAGGCAATGTTTGCTGCCAGAAGAGCAGAGGCAGAAGCAGCTAAGGGTCAGGCAGATGGAACAGAAGAACAGGCGAAAGAAGCAGATGAAGCTGCAGAAGAGCAGGCTGTCATCGATATCGAGCCTAAGGAAGAAATCACCTATGATGAGTTTGCTAAAATGCAGTTCCAGGTAGGCGAGATCATTGCCTGTGAAGCAGTGCCCAAGTCAAAGAAACTTCTTTGCAGCCAGGTACGTGTGGGCAGTCAAGTGAAGCAGATCGTGTCCGGAATCAAGGCTCACTATACTCCTGAGGAGATGGTAGGCAAGAAAGTTATGGTTCTGGTAAATTTGAAACCTGCCAAGCTGGCAGGCGTGATGTCAGAAGGCATGCTTCTGTGTGCAGAGGACGCAGAAGGCAATCTGGCACTGATGACACCGGAGAAGGCAATGCCTGCCGGAGCAGAAATCTGCTGATGAAGCATATCATTGGGGGAAGCTTATGAAAAAGGAAGAGTTCTTTTTCGAATCACGGGACAATCAGTCAAGAATCCATGCAGTGCGTTATACGCCGGATGACGGCAATGTCATTGGTGTAGTACAGATTATTCATGGTATGGCTGAATATGTGGAGCGCTATGAAGCGTTTGCACAGTTTCTGACAGACAGAGGTTTTGCAGTCACAGGAGAGGATCATCTGGGACATGGCGGCTCAGTCGGTGAGAACGGATACGGTTATTTTTGCAAACAGGACTCTGCCACGGTAGTAGTCAGGGATGTCCACAGGCTGAAGAAGATGACTCAACAGATATATCCGTCTGTGCCCTATATCATATTAGGGCACAGCATGGGCTCCTTTATTTTACGGAATTATCTGTGCAGATATGGGACCGGAATATCCGGAGCCATTATTATGGGAACCGGAATGCAGCCGGGGCTGACGCTTGCAGCTGCCAAAGCTATGGCGGCTGTGAACAAGGTAATCTTCGGTGATAAGCATGTGAGCAGATTTCTGAACCGTCTCGCTTTTGGCAATTACAATAAGCGCTTCGCACCGGCCAGGACAGATAAAGACTGGCTGAGCAGGGATACCGCAATTGTAGATCGTTATGTGGAAGATCCTAAAAGTGGTTTTATCTTTACTGTAAACGGGTTTCGGACTTTATTCGAACTCATTGACAGAAGCCAGCAGCCCCAGAACCTGAAGAACATTCCTTCTGAACTGCCTGTAATGGTGGTTTCAGGGGAGGAAGACCCTGTAGGGGCATATGGCGATGGCGTCAGAAAGACAGTAAAGGCTCTGGAAGCAGCAGGAATGAAACGTCTGTCATTGAAACTGTATCCAACGGACAGACATGAAGTGCTGAATGAACTGGATCGTGATAAGGTTATGGGGGATATCGCCTGTTGGATCAATGAAAATGTGATGCAGGCAAAATAATGAGCGTCATATCATGACGGTGCTTTGAGGGAAAACGGGGAAAGAGTTTTCAAGTATCGAAATTACTTATATGAGGAAAATTTTTGAAAGGAATGAATGGAAATGGGTGGAATTTTTAACTTGGACAGTCCGCTGATGCAGTGGCTTGGTAAACTGGCAGATTTGATGTGGCTGAACATTCTGGCAATGATCTGCTGTATCCCGATTGTTACCACAGGTGCTTCCCTGACTGCGCTGCATTACATGGCGTTGAAAATCGTGAGAGGAGAGGAATGTTACATAACAAAAGGCTTCTTTAAGTCTTTTAAACAGAACTTTAAGCAGGCTACGGTTATCTGGCTGCTGATCTTATTGTTTGTGCTGATTTTGGTAGGTGATGTTTATATCATGCTGAATTCGGGGCTGGAGTTTCATATTGTATTGAAAGGTATCATCATTGCAATAGGAATCATTATGTTATTCGCAGCCGTTTATGTGTTCCCTGTTCTGGCTAAGTTTGATAATACGATTAAGAACACGATTAAGAATGCATTTATTATGAGTCTACTGCAGTTTCCTAAGACGATCCTCATGATCATTATGTGGGTTGTTCCTGTTGTGCTGGCAGTACTGATTCCTCAGATCTTCCCGATCTGTTTCCTGTTCGGATTCTCTCTTCCTGCATTTGTGTCTGCCTTGCTTTATAACAAGTTCTTCCAAAAGCTGGAAGACAGAGTGCTGGCTGAAAGCGAACCGGCTGAAGAAGAGGTAATTGCTGAAGAAGAGGACGAAAGAATTTTCAAAGATGAGCTGGATGAGGCGCTGGTAGAGAGCCAAATTGAACAGAAGTAACAATGTTTTGTACAAAATGTTGAGGTTTGTCCGATTGTTTTGTTGAAAATGTCTATGCCTCAAAAAATGTTTGAAGAATATAAGCAATTCCCACAATCAGAACAAAAATCTTTGTGGAATAGTGGTATGGCATAATTTTTAAATATTCGTTATACTATGTTCAGAGTCGAACGATAGTAATCGTCAAGGAAAAGTTAACTGTTATTATGAAAGGAGTCATTTAGTTATGGCAAGTTTATCTTTAAAGAATGTCTGCAAAGTATACCCTAACGGATTTGAAGCTGTTAAAGACTTCAACCTGGAAATTGCAGATAAGGAATTCATTATTTTCGTAGGTCCTTCCGGATGTGGTAAGTCCACAACTCTTCGTATGATCGCTGGTCTGGAAGATATCTCTTCCGGTGAGTTGATGATTGGTGATAAGGTAGTTAACGATGTAGAGCCTAAGGATAGAGATATCGCAATGGTATTCCAGAACTACGCTCTGTATCCTCATATGTCTGTATATGACAACATGGCTTTCGGTCTGAAGTTAAGAAAAGTTCCGAAGGATCAGATTGATAAGATGGTTAAAGAAGCTGCTAAGATCCTGGATCTGACTCCTCTTCTTGATCGTAAACCTAAGGCTCTGTCCGGTGGTCAGAGACAGCGTGTAGCTATGGGACGTGCTATCGTACGTAATCCTAAAGTATTCCTGATGGACGAACCTCTGTCCAACCTGGATGCTAAGCTGCGTGTACAGATGCGTGTTGAGATTGCTAAACTGCATGAGAGACTGGGTACTACCATCATCTACGTTACACATGACCAGACTGAGGCTATGACCCTTGGTACCAGAATCGTAGTTATGAAAGACGGCGTTATCCAGCAGGTAGATACTCCTCAGAATCTGTATGAGAAGCCTCAGAACCTGTTCGTAGCAGGATTCATGGGATCTCCTCAGATGAACTTCCTGGATGCTACTGTTAAGGTAAATGGTGATGTTGCAAACCTTGAAGTTGCAGGTCACAGCATTCCTCTTCCTGCTGAAAAGTCCAAGAAGCTGATCGATGGTGGTTATGATGGAAAGACCGTTGTATTCGGTATCCGTCCTGAAGACATCTATGATTCCCAGATGTTCATCGAGTCTTCACCTCAGAGCGTATTTACCTCTGCCGTAAGAGTATACGAGCTGCTTGGTGCAGAAGTTTACTTATACTTTGATTTGGATCAGTTCCCTGTTACTGCAAGAGTTGATCCCAGAACAACTGCTAGACCTGGCGATACTGTTAAGTTCGCTTTCGATGTTGAGAAGATTCACGTATTCGACAAAGAGACCGAGCAGGTTATCACCAACTAGTCTGAACTCTTTTCATAAGACATTATTGGGGCTGTGCAAAGGCACAGCCCTTTTTTAAAAAGTTGTTGTTACAGTTCACAATTTTTTCATTGAGATTTTTCTTGCATAGAATTGTGAAATATTGTATGATTAATACATAAATTTTAGAAAAATTGGATTTTTTTAATAGAAATATAATATAAGTCTTGTTTTACAGCAGAGCAGAATGGAGGAATTATGATTTCAAGCCAGACGATTCAAACAAGCATTGATGAACTTAAGGCTATTACTAAGGTAGATTTAAATGTATATGATTTATCCGGAGGCACGATAGCATCTACGACAGAAATGGCGGATATTACCCCCGGCCTGGTATCGGGCTTTGCCAACTCACCGGCAGACAGTCAGGTGATAGGACCGCACCATCTGCTGAAGATTCTCGATGATGGAGAACTATTATATGTGCTTGTAGCACGCGGCTTGAGCGATGATGCCTATATGATCGGTAAGATTGCGGTATGCCAGATTCAGAATCTTGCAGTTGCTTATAAGGAAAGATTTGACCGCAATAACTTCTTCCAGAACCTGCTCTTAGATAATCTGCTTCTTGTAGATATTTATAACAGAGCTAAGAAGCTTCATATTGAGGTTTCTGTACCCCGTGCTGTTTTCCTGGTAGAGACCAAGCTGGAGAAAGACGGAATCGTAACGGAGCTTCTGAAAGGAATGTTTTCCCCTCAGGGCGGCGACTATATAACTGCAGTTGATGAGAGCAGTGTAATTCTTATCAAATCAGTGGAAGCAGATGCTGCACATGAAGAATTAGAAGCAATAGCTGACACAATTGTAGCAATGATGAATACTGAGGCAATGCTGAATGTAAGAGTTGCATTTGGCTCGATTGTTCCGGAGTTGAAAGATGTATCAAAATCTTATAAAGAGGCTAAGCTGGCATTAGATGTAGGAAAGATTTTCTACGCCGAGAAGAATGTAGTGGCTTACAGCACTCTGGGCATTGGTCGTCTGATTTATCAGCTGCCTATCAATTTGTGCAGAATCTTTATTGAGGAAATCTTTGGAGAAAATGTACCTCTTGATTTTGATGATGAGACACTCACTACCATTAATAAGTTCTTCGATAACAACCTGAATGTGTCCGAGACTTCAAGACAGTTGTTCGTACATCGTAATACACTGGTATACAGAATTGAAAAGATTCAGAAGAGTACCGGCCTGGATCTGCGCAACTTTGAGGATGCTTTAACCTTTAAGATTGCCCTGATGGTTGTAAATTACATGAAGTATCTCGATAGCCAGGAATATTAAAATAATTTGTAATATGAAAGACAACCCCCTGCATATACTGCAATGAGCAGTGAAAGTGGTTAGTAACCTACTTAGCTGTCAGTGTATGTGCAGGGGGTATTTTATGTTTTATGATAAGCAGATCAGATATCTGGAGTATTTAGAAAACGGAGAAAAAATTCGCAGTGCCGGATTTGTAAAAATAGAGGTGATGGATCAGCTTTGTAATATTCAGGTGAATGTGACAGGCTTACATCCTTCAGAAAACTGCACCAGGGAAGTGCATATAAGCAGTGCAGTATCGGAAAAGGGAACAGCTCAGAGAGAAATGGTACAGGGGGTATTGGGCAGTGTTACGCTGCAGTCCGGAAAAGGAAATCTTCTCTGCAGACGCCTTCCGACAGGCAGATTGTGTGAAGGAATCAGCTATGAAGATTTAGGAAGTATTAGAATTAATCTTGGAAAGAATCGTGAATTGCTTTGTAGGTGGCGGGAATGTGAGAGCCGCGAAGAGGAGAGGAAGGAACAGGAAAGGAAGGAACAGGAAAGGCAGGAACAGGAAAGGCAGGAACAGGAAAAGCAGGAGAGGGTGGCTGATGAATTCGGTGTGATCGAATTAAATGCAGCCGAAGCTATCCCTTCACAGACAGATGTAGCCGAAGCGGTTAAAAAAGAACTGTACGTTGAGAAACCGGTTGCGGAGAAACTGATGGCTGCGGAGGCGGTACCAGCTGAGCCGGTAACCACAGAAGCGATTGCAGGAGAACCGCTTGTTGTGGAAAGCTTTGCTGTGAAGCCGACTGTTGAGGAGCCGACTGCCATAAAGCCGGCTGAGAAGCAGCAAGCTGTTATAGAGCCGCAAAATGAAGAATCGCAGCCAACTGAAGAGATGCAGCAAGATGAGGAGATGCAGCCAACTGGCCCTTCCATGCCTCCCAGGCTAAGTGAAGATAAGTGGAAACAATTAGCGGACATCTATCCTCACATATCTCCTTTTCATGATGATAGAGATTACCTTTCAATCGGTCCGGGTGATTTTGTCATACTGCCGAAGAAGTATTATCGTCTGATTTCTAATAGTTTTCTGCTGCATGGCTTTTACAACTATGGGCACCTGATTCTGGCAAGAACTGTGAAAAGAGGAGAGGAAATATTCTATTTGGGTGTGCCCGGGAATTTCTTTGAAAGAGAAAAGCAGGTTGCTATTATGTTTGGTTTTGAGAGTTTTGAATGTAAAAAGGAACCTGCTATGGATGGCGATTTCGGATATTTTATGATAAAAGTAGAGCTGTGATGAATGATCACAGCCCACTTCCGTCAAATTCCGGTATAAAACTTTCACTTGCGGCTTCTCCCTCCTGGAAGAAGCCGTTTTCAATGCCGATGCGCAAAGCAAAGTCAAGAACCCGCTCATATTCTTCTGCCGATACTTTTCGGTTAAGCTCAGGGATAGTATCAACATGAGGCAAAGGGGTATACTGATTCATAATGCTGATATAAATGTCATTACCATAAGTAGTGTGCAGGTAGCGCAGAATCTTTTTGGAGTCCTTCACCTGTCCGGGGAGAAGCAGGTGACGAACGATGACACCGCGGGTCATAATACCTGATTCAGAAGAAAAAACGGGACGCCCGACCTGGCGAAACATTTCTGCAATGGCGTCACTTGCTTTTTCAAAATAATCGGCAGCATGTGAATATTGCAGGGAAAGTACAGGAGAATAATACTTTAAATCCGGCAGATAGACATCTACCAGACCATCTAATAGCATTAAGGTTTCAACGTTTTCATAGCTGCCGGTATTGTAGACAACAGGGAGAGTCAGCCCCTGAGACTTTGCAAGTGCAAGACTTTCACAAATCTGCGGTACAAAATGAGATGGTGTAACCAGATTGATATTATTGGCGCCTTTGTCCTGCAGAGACAGGAAGATATCTGCTAAATGCTGAATGGTCACAGGCTGCCCGGCTTTTCCAATGGCAATGTTATGATTTTGGCAAAAGACGCATTTCAGATTGCAGCCACTGAAGAAAACAGTACCGGATCCGGCGGACCCGGATATGCATGGTTCTTCCCACATATGAAGGGATGCTCTGGCTGCGCGGATTTCGGAAGTTTGTCCACAGTAGCCGTATTGACCTGATAATCTGTCCACATGACAATTACGCGGGCACAATGTGCAATCACGCATTTGTTCGGCAATCCGGGAATGAACAGCAGCGGACATATCATTTGAAGCAGATTGTAAATGATCGGGGGATACGGGCTGATATAAGCGTGTTGACATAGAGAACCTCATCCTATTGCTTTCGTGCTTAAAATAAGTGTATCAAAACAAGTTTAAATATACAAAGACCGCACACGCCGGACCCGGCCACAACTCCATCCGGCACCCTTACGGCACATGAAAGGTTCTACTTAGTGCTGCTATGTTCCCATCCTGACACGGTTCGTAGATTTCCATTGCGTAAGACCAAACTTCATCATTGCGACCGGGCACCCCGGACAATGTACGGCTCTATTATTGTAATGGTTTTGCGGCTGACTGTCAAGAGGAAAAAAATCAAAATAGTACTTGCCAATCTATTCCAAATGGAGTATAATAAAATAAAAACAGTAATCGTTACTAATTAAGGAGGAAAATAAATGAATAAGAATGCTTTCAGACAGTTATCTTACGGAGTATATGTAGTAAGTACATGGGATAACGGAAGAGCCACCGGATGTACCGCCAACAGTGCAATGCAGATCACATCCGATCCGGCAACTATTGCAGTCAGCATTAATCATGATAATTATACCAATCAGTGTATTCAGGATACCGGAAGATTTGCTATTTCCATTCTGGGTGAGCACTCCGATCCCGGTATTATCGGCGTTTTCGGCTTCAAGAGCGGCAGAGACAACAATAAGTTTGATGAGGTAGAAAGTCTGGTAAAAGGTTATATGCCTGTAGTAGCAGATGCCTGTGCTTATATTGTGTGTGAAGTAGTGGATAAGATGGAGACATCAACTCACACTGTATTTTTGGGAAAAGTATTGGATGCTGATATGCTGAAAAAGGATGATGCCATGACTTATGCTTATTACCATAATGTGATCAAAGGTAAGAGCCCGAAGAATGCACCTACCTACATTGCGGAGGAACAGCCTGCAGCTGCAGAAGCTCCAAAGTATGTCTGCGGTGTTTGTGGTTATGAATACAATGGAGATGTGCCTTTTGAGGAGCTGCCGGATGATTATACCTGCCCGGTATGTAAGCAGCCTAAGTCTGTATTTGTAAAGAAGGGTTGATAGCGTTTAAGAGAAGTTACGGCGGTGACCGTGGAATGAGTGTCCAAAGTCACCGCTTTTGTTACATGTTCACTTTTCATGCTGATCTTGCGTTTCATGCAGCTCCTGTGCTTCCTGTTGTGCCTTGCGCAGCTCCTTTTCTTTCTTATTTCTGATCCTCAGCTCTGTGAAAAAGAGCTTTAACATATCACTGCATTCCTGTTCCAGAATTCCCCGTGTCACATTGACCTGATGATTGAACTGGGGCATTTCCAGAATATTCAGGATAGAACCGCCGCAGCCGGCCTTGGGATTCATGCAGCCCATGACCACCTCGGGTATTCTGGCCTGTACGATAGCTCCTGCACACATCTGGCAGGGCTCCAGAGTCACATACAGTGTACAGTCCTCCAGCCGCCAGTCGCCGATTTTCTTGCTGGCCTTGTTGATTGCAGTGATTTCTGCGTGAGCGAGAGTGTTTTTGTCTGTATTGCGGCGATTATAGCCTCTTCCGATTATTTTTCCCTCATGAACAATAACACAGCCGATGGGAACCTCGCCCAGTGATAAAGCCTTTTTCGCTTGCTTTAAGGCTTCTTTCATATATTTTTCCTGAATACCGGTAATGACTGCCATAATGCCTCCTCGTGTACACACATATTAGTATGCATTATAGTATAAGCACCGGTCAATTTCAAGAGAATTAAGGGGAAATCCATTGACAAAGCATCACTTTTCGTGCAATATAGTAGTGCTGCATTTTTCTGGAAAACAGTAAGAGGATTAGAAAAACGATGAGAAAGAAATTAATTGGTGACAAAGCATTTTACAAGATGGTATTAGCAGTGGCGGTACCTATCATGATTCAGAATGGTATCACGAACTTTGTAGGTCTTCTGGATAACATCATGGTAGGGCGTATCGGTACGGAACAGATGTCCGGAATTGCCATTGTGAACCAGCTTATGACGGTATTTAATATCAGTATTTTCGGGGCCATTTCCGGTGCCGGCATCTTCGGCGCGCAGTTCTTTGGCTGCGGCGACCATAAGGGTGTAAGGGATACCTTCCGGTTTAAGCTGTATGCCTGCCTGCTGATACTGGTGGTGGGACTTCTTATTTTTATTTTTGCCGGGGAACCTCTCATATTGTTATACTTGCATGGAGAAGGGATAGAAGAGCAATTAAATGCCGCATTGCAGTATGGAAAAGATTATCTGGCGGTGATGCTGGTAGGGCTGTTTCCTTTTGCATTGGAGCAGGTTTATACCAGTACGCTGAGGGAGTGCGGAGAGACGATGGTGCCTATGAAAGCCGGTATTGCGGCAGTTCTGGTAAATCTGGTGCTGAATTATCTGTTGATTTTCGGAAAATTCGGTTTTCCGGAACTGGGAGTGACAGGTGCAGCCATTGCCACTGTAATTTCCAGGTTTGTTCAGGCAGGTATTGTTGTAGGATGGACTCACAGACATGCAAAACAGATGAAATTTATTACCGGTGCATATGCAAGCCCGACCATTCCCCTTGGTCTGGTGGGAAAAATCCTGCAGAAGGGTTCGCCGCTCATTGTCAACGAAATCCTGTGGGCAGCCGGTATGGCTTATCTGATGCAATGTTATTCAGTACGGGGATTGTATGCTGTAGCGGCGCTCAATATCTCCAGTACTATTTCCAATTTATTTAATACAGTATTCATTGCTATGGGAAGTGCCATTGCCATCATAGTAGGACAGCTCCTGGGGGCAGGCAAAATGGAGGAAGCCAGAGATACGGATACGAAGCTGATTGCTTTCTCGGTGGGATCCTGTGTGTTGATCGGCGGAGTGCTGGTGCTGTTGGCTCCGCTCTTCCCTATGATGTACAACACCAGTGACGAGGTAAGGAGCCTTGCTGCGGCCTTCATCAGGATAGTGGCGTGTTGTATGCCTATGGCGGCTTTTATGCATGCCTCCTATTTTACCCTGCGCTCCGGCGGTAAGACTGTGATCACCTTTTTGTTTGACAGCGTGTTCCTCTGGTGCGCCAGCATTCCTCTGGCATATGTCTTAAGCCGTTATACAACACTGCATATCATCCCGCTGTACTTATTATGCCAATTGGTGGATATCATAAAATGTATTATCGGTTTCATTTTGGTCAAAAAAGGTGTCTGGATTCATAACATTGTTCAGACAGAAGAAAAATAAAATGATAAGCCGGCTGAATTCTGACAGGTTTCTGTTCAGTGATTCAGCCGGCTTATTATTTTTATACGCATTTACGTACAGGTCACATATGGGTCACACATCGTTATTGCTTGCTTTCCCTGCCAGATAATCTGCTGCATTCTGCAGTGTCGTCAGGGCAATGGCTTCCAGCGCCTCCTCGGTAAAGAATCCCTGATGGGAAGTGATCATCACATTAGGAAAAGAAAGGAGCCTCGCTGTGGTAGAATGCTCCAGAATCTCATCAGACCGGTCCTCAAATACATTTTTCGTCTCTTCCTCATAGACATCCAGTCCCACACCCGCAAATTTATGCATCCTGATGCCTTCGATCAGGTCAGCAGTCTTTACCAGCGCTCCTCTGGAAGTGTTTACCAGAATGACGCCGTTTTTCATTTTGCGGATGGTCTCGATGTTGATCATGTGGTAAGTATTATCCATCAGCGGACAGTGGAGGGAAATGAGATCGCTCTGCCCAAGCAGCTCCTCCAGGCTTACATAAGTGACAAATTCTTTTATTTCTGCATTTTCATATACATCGTAAGCGATAACCTTCATGCCAAAGCCGCGACAGATACGGCACATGGCTGCACCGATCTTGCCGGTACCGATGATGCCGGCAGTCTTCTGATAGAAGTTAAATCCCATAAGGCCGCTCAAGCTGAAATCATTTTCCCGTACCTTATTATAAGCCTTATAAAGGCGACGGTTACATGCCAAAGCTAATGCCATGGCGTGCTCTGCTACTGCTTCCGGAGAGTAGCCGGGTACACGCATGATGCGGATGCCAAGCTGTCTGGCTGTGTCCAGATCCACGTTGTTGAAACCGGCGCAGCGCATAAGCACCAGCCTGATTCCTTTTTCATGAAGAATTTTTAAAGTATCGGTGCCCACATCTGAGCTGACGAAGGCGCAGACCGCATCGAAGCCTTCAGCCAATGATGCAGTTCGGGGGACCAGATCTGTCTTCAGATAGTCGATTTCGATTCCGGGGTAACCTGAGAGTTCCTTTTCAAATGAATTTTTATCGTAGCTTTTGGTATCATAAAATAAAATCTTCATAAATGTCCTCTTTTCTGTGCTGCGGCGCCATATGTGCATAATTTATGCGATGACGATTTGTATTAAAGATATTCCGGTTTGTATTATTGTTTCACTAAGATTAAATTATCATTCATAGAAATTCGGATATACTTTTCTTCTTGGGCTTTGTAACCGATTTTGTAACCGATCCTGTAACCGTGAGAGAGTATAATAATTACGAATTAGTTATGATGGGAAAGCTTCCTGTATAATTTAAAGTGTAAAGGGAGTTGACGCAAAAAGATACCTCAAGTAAATTTAGATTAGGTGTTAGTCCGTAAATGGGTTGTTCGACCTATATTGCCAATAAGCCCTCCTCACCGATCTATGGAAAGATTATACCTCAGAATGTGCACCATAAAACGGACTTGGAACCCAAACAACCCAGATGCGGACTAACACCTTAGATTATTACTGACCTGGCAAGTTGGTAAAATCTAAAGAATACAAGAGGTACCCTAACATGAATAGTAAAACAAAAACAACTAAAAATCAAGTCAATTCTATCATTAGTTTACAGGAACGAGAGGAGCTGGTAAGAAAAGCCAATAAAATATTGGATGAGTTAAAATCATCTTACATGGCGCGACCTTGAAGCAGGTGGTAAGTTCACCAAGAATGACAAGCTCTCATTCATCTCCGATGACATGCTTATTGTGGGTTGCGATATCGGCAGTGAAACACACTATGCCAGAGCAATCGACACAAGGGGTAGAGAACTTAGCCGAAAGGTAATTGAATTTAATAATGATATCGAAGGATTTCAGAAAGCCAAAGACTGGTCAGTGGAGCTAGCGGCTGTGCATGGAAAGAAGCAGATTGTATTGGGCCTTGAGCCTACCGGACATTACTGGTTCTGCCTGGCAGCATGGATGGTTTCCAATGGGATCAGCGTGGTGCAGGTAAATCCTTATGCGGTAAAACAGACCAAGGAAGTGGAGGATAACAGCCAGCTGAAGGATGACAGAAAAGATCCAAAGCTTATCGCGAATCTTGTGAAAGACGGTAATTACGGTATGCCGTATCTGCCGGAGGGTTTATATGCGGATCTGCGCAGGCTCTCCATGTTCAGGGATCAGCTTACCGAAGATCGGATCCGTAACATGAACCGTCTGCACCGGGAAATGAAGATATACTTTCCTGAATATAAGGACGCTTTTGGGAAAGTAGACGGAGCATTCTGCATGGAGATACTGAAGGTAGCACCGTTTCCGGCGGATATTATCCGCCTGGGGGCAGAGGGAATCCGGGAGATCTGGCATGTAGCGAAGCTGAGAGGCCGTGGTTACAATAGGGCATTGGAAATCGTAAGGAGCGGTGGCCCATGCAGAGGAATTTAAGGAACTGCATGTATATTACACGACAAGGCCGGATAATCCGCTCAAAAAGATGCAGTCGCTGATTGTGATAGCCTGCAAGATACTGCGTGTGATCTTTACGATCCTGCGGACCGGCAGACGTTATGATCCGGAGAAAATGCTGAAAGACATCCGACGTCCGGTAAAGGAACAGGTAAGTGCAGCATAATCCGTAAAAAGCAGACAGTATCAATAAGCATTTCAGAGCCCTGCCGGGGATCAGAATACTCTGGAGTCGGGCAGGGTTCTGGAAAGGAATCTGAAAAGGATGCATCCGCCAAAAGCAATGCATCAGCAACAAGACCAACGTAGGAAACATAGCAGAGCGTCCACTGCAAAACAGTGCTGTGTGATACCTAAGTAGGTCAGTAAATAATCAAATAAAAACAAGAGCTGTAGCTGGCAGGAGTTCGCTCCGTGGGGCATGACCCCGTTAGAAAGCTTGGCTGGCACTCAGTGTATGAATAGGTGGGACGAAGGGTACGCCCAGAAGGGTATACAGATTAATGAGTGGAAATCTCATCCAGTAAGATGTAGCCGCATCACTGGTAGCGAGTTTTGGGGAAACAAAGGTAACGATGTTTCTCAAGTGTAAACAGTTAGGAAATAGGGCTGAAAGTGATTGAGCACCGAAATCTACGTGCTTCGTAGGTCGACGCTTTCCTTCGAGTGGAAGACAATACATATATATTTGAATGGTTAGAATATATATGCTACGGCGGTGTCTGAGAGCCAGCCATGTTTTACAATGTCTGTATATTACCTGGGGAGAGCCTATACTTTCCTGATTATTCAGGTATGATGTACGAATGAGAAAAGGAAATCAAACGAGGTATAGTGCAGTCGGATGGTCGAATAGTACCAATGAAGGTGGGTAATGCCACTGGAGGGAAGTCGAGAGGGGCACAGCCCTACCACACGACATCATATCAAAAGGGAAACATTATCTATACTCAGAGATAGGAGAAAAAAAAATAATGACAACGAAACTTGCGAGAATCTCAGAACTATCAAAAGAAAAGCCCGATATGAAATTTAATTCTATCGGACATCTAATCAACTTCGACATGCTCGCCGCATGTCATAACAAGATGGACGGCAGCAAAGCAGTTGGCATAGATGGTACATCAAAGGCTGACTACGACAATAATCTGGAGGAAAATCTCAGGGGATTGGTGCAGAGGCTAAAGGATAAAAGTTATAGACCCAAACCTGCACGCAAGGTAGAAATTCCAAAAGATAATGGTAAAACGAGACCACTGAGCATCTACTCATACGAGGACAAACTTGTACAGGAAGCTCTCAAAGAGGTGCTGGAAGCAGTATTTGAACCGCATTTCTATGAAAATATGTGTGGTTTCAGACCAAACAGAAACTGCCATGGAGCAATACGCAAACTGAATGATATGATAGAAGGTCAAAAGACTAACTACATCCTTGATGCAGATATTTCGGGTTTCTTTGATAATCTAAGCCATGAATGGATAATTAAGTTCATATCATCACGCATAACAGAC
>JBGVLR010000025.1:0-1540 GCA_045124375.1 Acetatifactor sp. | reverse complement strand
TTCTTTGATGACGGTACTGCCAGTACCGCAGTTGGCAGCTATCCTCTGGGACTGACAATTGCAGGCGGAAAGAATATATTATCGTCTACTGGACAGGAGCTTCATCCTTCTCTGGCTGGATTTGTTGGCTTTAACAGTGAGAATAAGTTGCTGGTATTTGCTCACAACCTTACTCTGGAGGAAGCAGAGCAACATGGAATTCGTGACGGTGTAGGCATTGGCCCTGCACTGATCATCGACAGGGAAGTCATGCCAGCAGCAGACGAAAATTCAGGTTTTACTGCCCGTACCGCAATTGGACAGAAAGCAGATGGTACTGTGATTCTTCTGTGTATCAATGGACGAGCTGTGACCGGCCCTGGTGCAAGTTATGCAGATGTTGCAAACGAGATGATGACCTACGGCGCGGACAATGCCGCACTGCTGCAGGGCGGCAGCGCCACTGGCATGATGTACCGGCCCAACGATACCCAGGAGCCGCAGCTTCTGACATCTGTTATGTCCTGGAACGGAGATAAGGAGGTTCAGCCCCGGAGACTTCCTACCTATTGGATGGTAGCCGGAGAATGAGCATAATTTATGGAAGGAGAGGTCAGAAATGGCCTCTCCTTTTTTACTACTGGATTATATACTCATAAGCAAGAATACGTTATTTGAATCTTAAAGTGTTTTTAAGAGACAGGACTGAGATAATCTGCTATAATTTGATATGTAGAGAATATTCCATTAGCAGGAGGGTATGCAATGCTGAACAAGATAATTGAAATACTCATATCAATGTTTCTTCTGATTCCTGTTTTTTCTGTTCTGAACATAACGAGATTCCATAGTATAAAGAAAACAACACAATATTTTGTATTTGCAACCTATCTGGCAGCTGTATATCTGTTTGTTGGTATGCCTACACTGCAGTTTATGCGATTTAATCTGTCTTTAACGCTGATGCCTTTCCTGCCTATGATCGCAGATTTTAAGAACACCATACTGAATATCATCCTGTTTATCCCCCTGGGTATTATGCTTCCGTTCTTATGGAAAGAATATAATTCCCTTAGAGCAACACTGATTTTTGGCTTTTGTATGTCACTGGCTATTGAGTTATTGCAGATTCTTACTTATCGGGCTACGGATATCAACGACCTTATTGCGAATACAGTCGGTGCAGTTTTGGGCTATTTCGTTTTCAGAGTAATATCATGCATATTCCCGTCCGTAACGAAATTCGCAGGAAGAAAGAATGAGCTTTCTGTTGTAATGGTGTCTGTATTTGCTGTTATGTTCTTAGTACAGCCTTATTTAGCCACCCTTTATTACAAAATTACCCCGTAATCATTTTCGAGTGTCTGATTCCCGATACGGGTGTCTGGCACTTTTCTTTTTCTGAAAAAATACTATAATAGCTCTAAATGAGCAAATCTGAAAAATAAACAAAAGACACACCTAATATGGTACAATGAGGAAGAACCACCAACCACAAAGACCAAAAAGGTGTGCCTTATGGAAAACAGTATAACAGTCGGTGAAGAACTTCGCAAGTATT
>JBGVLR010000024.1:0-2467 GCA_045124375.1 Acetatifactor sp. | reverse complement strand
ATGTGAAGCAAAATTCAGTGAGAACTCCAACGGGTTCCGCCCGAACCGTTCCGCTGAGACTGCGATTGCGCAATGCATGAGGCTGATACAGGTACAGCATCTGTACCATGTGGTTGACCTCGATATTAAAGGCTTCTTTGACAATATCAGCCATACAAAGCTGATTCGTCAGATATGGGCATTGGGAATCCGGGACAAAAAGCTGTTATGCATTATAAAAGAGATGCTGAAAGCACCTGTTGTTCTGCCAAATGGAGAGAAAACATATCCCGCACGGGGTACCCCGCAAGGCGGTATTTTGTCGCCATTGCTTGCAAACATCGTATTGAATGAACTGGATTGGTGGATTGCCTCACAATGGGAGGAGATGCCAACAAAAACAAAATTCAAAACGAGGAGCAATGCGCAGGGAACAGAGATTAAGAGCCACGCCTACAGGGCTCTGCGCCGGAGCAGATTAAAAGAGATGCATGCAGTTCGGTACGCAGATGATTTTAAAATTTTCTGCGCAACACATGAGGATGCTGTCAGAGCATACAAGGCAACAGAGTTATGGCTAAAGGACAGGCTGGGGCTGGAAATCAGCCCTGACAAATCCAAAGTAGTTAATCTCAAAAGACAGTATTCTGATTTTCTCGGGTTCAAACTGAAAGTCCGTAAAAAGGGTAAGAAATATGTGGTTCGGTCTCATATGAGCGATAAAGCATACAAAAAGGCTCATGAAAAAGTATCGGAAGAAGTAAAGAAACTGGCTCATTCGTCAGATGATAATGCTCAGTTCATGCAGCTTCAGAAATATAACTCTGTAGTTGCCGGACTTCATGAATATTATTGTATTTCTACAGAAGTATCCCATGACTTCAGCAGACTTGCCTTCAGTATCAACAAACAGCTCAGAAACAGACTGAAAGGCGACTTATCCAAAAAGGGACAGCTCAGAAATGGGTTCATTAAAGAAAAGTATGGAGCAAGCAGACAGATGAGGTTCCTTCATGGACGGCCGGTGGTTCCACTGGGATATGTCCAGTCAAAGAATGCCCAGCATAAAAGGAAATCCATCAATAAATATACGGTCAAAGGTCGGGAACAGATTCATAAGAATCTTGCAATCGACACAGCGACAATGTTATGGCTGATGAGAAATCCTGTAAAGGGCAGAACCATTGAATATGCGGATAACCGTATTTCTTTGTATGCGGCACAGTATGGTAAATGTGCAGTGACAGGAATTCCGATGAATTCCCACGATATTCATTGCCACCATAAAGTGCCGGTTAGCAATGGCGGTTCGGATGAATACGCAAATCTTATTCTTGTCAGCAAAGCGGTTCATATCCTTATCCATGCTTCTTCAGAACCTACGATTGAGAAGTACCTGAAATCCTTAAATCTTGACAATAAACAAATGGAAAAGCTTAACAAACTCCGTACTATGGCAGAAATGCCACCTATTATTCTTTGAATTTAATGCTGTAACGAAGTGTGTAAGTTGTGTTTAAAAGCCCTGGACGGCTGAATTCGATGGAGCGCCGTGTGCGGTGAAAGTCGCATGCACGGTGTGGAGCGGGGGAAAATCCGGAGATAATTTCAAAGGATTACCTATCGCTATCTGGTGCAAAGTCCCAGGGCATGAAGCAGCTCATGGCCGGCGCTGGTGTAGCCGTGGTCGGCATGGTCCTTGTACCTCTGCTCTCCGGGCTGTTCTCTGTCTAAGCGTCCCTGCATGAAATCCTTGCCGCTCCCGCAGCTTTGCGGGGGCGGCGGAAAGGAGGTTGACACCGTATGGATTTCTTACTTGAAGCCCTGACAAATTGGCTGAAAGAAATGCTGGTGGGCGGTATTATGAGCAACCTTTCGGGGATGTTTGACAGCGTAAACCAACAGGTCGCGGATATATCCGTACAGGTAGGACAGACCCCACAGGGATGGAATGGCAGTATTTTTAGTATGATTGAGAATCTGTCAAACTCCATCATGGTGCCGATTGCAGGCGTAATCCTGGCTATCGTGATGACCGTAGACCTGATCCAGATGATCGCAGACAAGAACAACCTGCATGATGTGGACACCTGGATGATTTTTAAGTGGGTGTTCAAATCAGCCGCCGCCATCCTCATTGTCACAAACACATGGAATATTGTGATGGGCGTCTTTGATATGGCGCAGAGCGTGGTGGCACAGGCGGCAGGGATCATTGGTTCGGATGCGTCCATTGACATTTCCTCAGTTATGACCGATTTGGAACCGAGACTTATGGAAATGGATCTGGGACCGCTGTTCGGGCTGTGGTTCCAATCCCTCTTTATCGGCATTACCATGTGGGCGCTGTATATCTGTATCTTTATCGTCATTTATGGCCGTATGATCGAGATTTACCTTGTGACTTCGGTGGCTCCCGTTCCAATGGCTGCAATGATGGGCAAAGAATGGGGCGGTATGGGACAGAATTACCTCCGATCCCTGCTGG
>JBGVLR010000023.1:0-14514 GCA_045124375.1 Acetatifactor sp. | reverse complement strand
TGATTTTCGTGGAATCCTTGGTGCAGAATCCCCGGATTTTTCTCAATGAGAAAAGATATGGGCGGCATCCGATCCGCCGCTCACAGGGGAAAGAATCACAAAAATCCCACCCTTTTTGATACAAAAAATGAGCGACCGCATATGCAATCACTCTTTGAAAAAGGTATAGTATATATGAACAATCCGGTTGTATGGTTCATGACTATATATGGGGACTTACGAACTATAGAATAGTAGTACGTTATGAAATCGTGTTTGTTTATAATGAAAAAATCCATAGTGATTAATTGATATTGAGAGTAAAGTACGTTATAATAACATAATAAAACAAAAAATCATTAGAATAATGCTTTTTTGAAGTGAGAATATTTTCGTCAACGTAATGATATTTAGGGATGAAAATGCACAGTTGTTTTCCCATAAACGAGACATACTAGGAGGAATCGTAATGAATGCATTTTTTACCGCAGAAAATGTTGATGTTATGTCAGAGAAAATTAAAGATCCTGACGAAATCAAGCGAATCAAAATATTGATGAAATGATTTAATCGCACATTATTTAACGCCATAGGCATTGTTGCCTATGGCGTTCGGCGCTGTATTCTTTCTAAAAATAACTATTTCATAATTAACATATGTAAGGAGGGTATACATGAAAGTTAGATGTCATAAAAAGAAAATGCCTGGGAATAGGAAAGCGGTTTCCGGAGACAATATCCCCAATTCTCCCAATAACAGTCACAATCGAACAAGAAGGGAGAAGGTAGAATTTGTATTAAACGGCTTTACTTCATTAGCGGCACTAATTTCTTGTTCACTGGCCTTTCTTACTTTGTTTTTTACACTATATCCTCAGCACAAACCGTCTAATACAGACTATTTAGAGATGGCAAATGCTGGTGATATAGAATCACAGGTAAAATTGGCGGATCTTAATTACAAAATAGGACATTTGGACAATGCATTATATTGGTATGAGATTGCCGCTCTGGAGGAAAGTGAATATCAAGGAATTGCGCTTAATAATCTTTCGTCTATTTACCTAAATCACACGGAGTGTTCCGTATGGAAAACCAATGTGTACCGTGATTGTATGAATATGTTCCAGAATGCAGCAGAATCGGGGCTAGATCTTGCAGCACAAAACCTATATCTTCTTTTAATATCAAACCCTCCCGACTATTTTGGAAAACAGTATTCTACGATGTTGGACTATGTTGAAGAACAACTTGCTGACAATGAAGATGTTCTTCGCAATTTATCTCAATATAAGGTTCAGTGGACGCATATTGATACTATTGAGCTTGAGGAAGCATTATCAAAATATGGGGATGACCCTGAGTATAATTTAATAACACTTGCACCCTTTGTTTATAATGAAGATAATGTTTATAAACTCATATCATTTGCTGATGTATACAAGCGTTCTACTGATGTGGCTTCACCTACATATATCTATATTGAATTAGATAACACATAAAATACTCATTTTCTTTGGAGTAACTCTGTATGATGATTTTAAAATGTGTGCTCCTATTGTTGGTTCGGTGAAATAAAAATAAGGAAATTTGTTGCTCTTAAAATCAAAAAAGCGTTGGTATGACAGTGTTTTTGGAAAAGTCCTATAAGAACACTCGCACCAAAGGAAAGTCCTCGCCAGACTTTCCTTTTCGATTTTGTCAATTCTTTATACCGTGAATAACAAAATGGGATCAGAAGATAGATGCATTAAAATATTACAAAAAATAACAAAAATGTAAAAAAATGTAAAAAAATAGTTGAAATTGTTTCAGTTTGTGGTATAATAATTAACAACTATAAATATGGTCGGATATTGTCGGAAGTATCTGAAATTATGAGGTGACATATATGATCCGTGATGATCTGCTGACTCGTATGATGCACCGTGATGTGAATGCATTTATGGAAATGACAGAAACATACAGCTGGTCTGTGTATTCTTTGATCCGGTCAAAGATTACGGATAAAAACATGGTAGAATCTGTCTTTAATGAGACGATGAATGGGTTTTACAGTGGGTTACACGAAAAGAACTGCAAAGACCCCCTGGAAGCCCTTCTGCTGATGTATGCAGAAAAAGTATGCCAGACAACATCCGGAACGTCTGAGGAACAAAAAACGGAGAATTCCGGAAACAGAAAAGAAAGGGCAGCTTCTGCTTCCCAGACAGGAGAGAAGAAAAAAGGCGGTTTTCTTTATTCGTTATGCATGTTCCTCCTGATTGCTGCAATTATTGCGGTTATCTGGGTGATTGTGGGTCTGCTGATGGATATGAATTTTATTCCCGCCTATGATCTGGGGTATAGCTGGTTTAATGCCAATATTTTGCCCTGGTTTTAATTGAGGTACGCAGATGAGAAGAGGACGTGGAATCATCACATTATTTGTGATCTTATTGCTGCTGATTGCAGTTGCCGGCGGATTGATGATGGGAAGGCCGTATATCATCGATATTCAGCGCCAGGATGCAGAGGCTGCTCTGTTCAGCATGATTGAGAGCGGACAAACAGAAATTGATATGGAAAACCTTCCGGAAATGGAAGGGGAACAGTTTTCTGAAATGGAAGACCTGGGTGATATGTTTGCAGAAGTTGCCGATCCCCAGGCCTCTTCCGATACCATACAGACAGAAAAGAAAAAAATCATCGGCTATGGTCTGATTGAAATTCCTGCCATAGAACTGGAAATGCCTCTAGTTAAAGGTGCTGACAATTATTCCCTGCGGGCAGCAATTGGCTGGTGGCCCCAGTCAGCGCCCATGGGCAATGCAGGCAATTGTGCAGTGTTCGGACATCGCATGGTTACCTATGGACGGCATTTCAACCGTTTGGATGAACTGAAGCAGGGTGATGAGGTCATCCTGTATAATATGGAAGGCGATCGTTTTGTTTATGTTGTTACCGGTGCAGAAGTCATTGAACCCGGTAATCTGGTGGATAAACTCTACGAACATAGTGAAGGATTTCAGTTGACACTTGTTACCTGCACACCAACTGGTGTTGGCAGTCAGCGGTTACTGGTTTATGCTGAGCTGGATTCTTCGGCAAGTGGGGAGGAATAGAAGATGCGGTGTACGGTTTTTAGAAGAATAATTGCAATGATGCTGGTATGCACACTGCTGGCGGGACAGTTCCTGATTGGCGGTGCTTATGCTGCAGATGGTATAACTGCAGAAGATGACAGCAGCATGCTGATTATTGGTCAGGATGAAGGTGCCGGTGAAGGCGAAGGTGCCGGTGAAGGCGCAGGTGCCGGAGATGGTGCCGGTGCCGGAGAAGACGCGGGTGCCGGTGATGGTGCAGGTGCCGGAGAAGGCGCAGGCGCTGACGAAGGTGCAGGCGCTGGCGAAGGTGCAGGTGCTGACGAGGGTGCAGGTGCTGACGAAGGTGCAGGTGCTGATGAAGGTGCAGGTGCTGACGAGGGCGGAGACGCTGATGAAGGCATTGGTGGCGGCGAGGGTGCCGGTGCGGATGAAGGTGCAGGTGCTGAAGAAGGCGTAGGTGCTGACGATGAAGGTGCATCTTCAGACACTGGTAATGTTGTGTATGACCCCGCTACTGGTCTGCCTATTGTTGGAATCCAGGGCGGAACAGAGGAACCCGGTGCCGGCGAGGGCGGCGGCAATCAGACAGGTATGGACACTGGATTGCCGGACGATCTGTATATTGTAGATCCGATACTTGACGATACCGTTGATGAAGAAAACCAGGATCCCAATAATCTGACTGTGAGAGTCATGGTTTCCCAGCAAACCTTTGAACATGGTGATACATTCTCCTTCCGTGTGTCCATTGTTGACGTGGATACAGATACACCCGTAAACCTGTCTCCCGGCGGAAAGATCAGCATTAATGTACCCGATTTCGTTGATATTACCCAGCAGGATATCAATAATCTGGTGAAACAGAATGCCAACTTTTTTGCTGACGGTGAGATTTCCGGACATACAATTTTATTAACGGTCAAAGCCAGTGATGAAAATACAGACAGCACAAACTGGTCCAATATGGAATTCAATATCACCGGTACTGTCAATACCATTGGTTATGACGGTGGCGGCAGCAGCGATATTACGGTTAATGTTGGCGGTGTGAATCAGGATACGGTTACCGGATCCGGAAACGTTAATGTAGACGTGGGTATCGGCGACGGAACCGGTGACGGCGACGGGGATGATGGAGAAGTCACAGAGGTAAATATCAACAAAGACATTTTCTCCAATGAAAGCCAGACCAACCCCGGCGTTGCAGATGACAGCACAGCTGCCATTGGCTATTCCGTTAAATTTAATGTCAATCTGGCAAAACATCAGTCTGCAACGGTTTACGACAATCTTGCAGAAGGAAATCTGATCCTGTGCGACGCAAAAGCGAATACAGATATTGATTTGGGATCCTGTTTCAAACTGTACCTGAATGGCAGCAGGATCAATCACACGGGCAGTGACGCGAATTCTGTAACATATGCCAATATTTCCCTTGGAACCGGTGAATTTGGTACGGTGACCATAACAAAGGGCAATCCCGGATTTACAGTTTCCTGCACCGGTGTCGACGGAAACATGCTTGATGAAAATGTTAATGTGACCGTTACCTATTTTGCAAAACTGACTCCGGATACAAATGTCAAATATGCCAAGAACGATGTTACCTTGACCCTTAAAAACGGAAAGTTTTACAAAGATGAAGAAACCATCCGCCGTTATGGCGGCGCTGCCATGATCGGTTCCAAGCGGATCCTGGTCAATGGAGAGGAAAGAACCATCATTGATCTGGATACCGTTACAGACGATACCGTGATTGAATTTGTTCTGCTGCTGCGGCAGTATGGCACGGGCAATGCCTACCCGGATCAGGGCCTGATTGATACGGATATTCTGGAAGAATACTTTGAATTTGTTCTGACTGACAATTACGTTGAAGACAATGGCTACTATAAGTACACGTCGGGTCAATTCTCCCTTTGGTGGGACGGAAAAAACAAGGTCGAGGTCCACAAGGCAGGCAGTGACTCCATTTCGGAGGGACTGTACAGATTGACCTTCCGGGTCAAAGTCAATAATCTTGATCCCGGTGAAGTTACCACCAATAAATTTACAGATACCGTGTACATCCGACGCAAAGCGGAACTGACGGTAAACAAGACCTGGCTGGAATATGAAAACAACAAGAATAATATTGCCGGCGGTGCGGTCATTGGTCTGTATACCGACCGGTCAGGAGGTACTCAGGTTGGCAATCTGATCACAGTTCCCGGCAACAGCAATGTGGAATCAGGCGTGATCAAATTCGGTGTGGACGATCTGAGAGGAAGTGGCACCTATTGGCTCAGAGAAGTTGTTCCTGACAACAGCATCTATAAAACAGCAGCGCCGATTCCTGTTGAGATTACGGTGAACGGTTATGAGATCATTATTGAATCCATTAATGATGTTCCTGTAGTAGATGGAGACGTCGGTTTCGGCACAGCATCTATTCAAAATGAACCCGATGATCGGAAGGGCGATCTGATCTTCAAAAAGTATGATGAGAGCGGCAATCTGCTGGATGGCGGCCAATTCCAGCTTTATCATCGGACCGATGATGGAGATGTAGAAATTGGTGATGTGTTTACCACGGTCAATGGCGAAAAGAAATTTACCGATCTGGAATACGGAACCTATTACGTCAAGGAAATTTCTGCACCTGAGGGTTATTTGATTGTGGTTTCTGGAACCACCGAAGCTGTTACACTGAGTAAGAATAACTCCAGTCAGACCGTGGAGCTGACCAACGAACGGTATGCCGGCGGCAAGATCCGGATTATTAAGACTGATGATACGGATGAGAATGAACCGTTGTCCGATGTTGAATTTACCCTGAAGAAGCTGCCGGAGGGCACAACCTATGTAGCCACAACCGACAGCAGCGGTACTGCGGAATTTACCGGCCTTGTGGCGGGATTCTATGAGATTACCGAAACCAAGGCAAAATTCGGTTACAGCGGTTTTAAGGGCCCTTACTATGTTAAGATCGACACAACAGATACAACCCTGAATCTGAATGCTGCTGCAAATACAGGCGATTCTGCTTCTTCCGGCAGTGATATCAGCATTTCCTGGGAAAATACCCAGCAGTTCGGCAACCTGAAGCTGATCAAATATGGTAAGCCTCAAAATGGTGACAAAACTCGTTTGAAGGATGCCGAATTTGCCCTGTATGACAGCAATGGAAATGTCGTGGATGGCTGCGGAAACCTGAAGACAGATGACAACGGTGAAATCACTGTTTCTGGCCTGCCTTACGGTACTTACTACCTCAAGGAAACTGCGGCACCTGCAGGTTATGAACTGAATCCCAATTTCTCCTCCGGAAACGGCTATAAGATTCAAATCAATACCACAACGCTGGAGGACGGCACTCTGACTTTGGAATGTGTCAACCAGACAACTCAGGGCAGCGTGGCCATTACCAAGTACACAAAATACACACAGGGAGATGCGGAGAAGATTACCAATCTGCCCGGCGTTCAGTTTGGTTTGTACAGCGATGCTGGTGCAACCCGGCTGATTGCAAATGATTGGACCAACGCCAATGGTGTATGTACCTTCAGTAATCTGGAAGCCGGTGTGTATTATGTCAGGGAAATTTCCGGCCTTGGCGGATATAAGACAGATTCCACCGTATATCCTGTCTACATCAACACCGCCAATGGCGAAAACGCCACAACCTGGCATTACCAGCTGGCAGTAGAGAATGTGCCTTATGTGTACCGTGTCCAGGTTCTTAAACAGGATGCAACCTCCGGTGAGGCGCTTCAGGGCGCGGAATTTACCCTAACCGGCACCTCCGTCTTCGGAAAGCGCTATTCCATCACTGCGACCACCGGTGAAAACGGTATTGCGGAATTTGCAGGCCTGCCTTACGGTGAATATGTGATCAAAGAAACCGGCTTCCCGGAAGGTTACGCAAGAGTGGCGGAAGATATTCATGTCGTCATTAACAATGAGGCACCGGAGGACAATGCGCTGGCCTTTGAAACCACAGCAGTGAACAAGCGCACCAGGCTGACCGTATACAAGAACGACAGCGCCACCAACCAGCCCTTGGCCGGTGCGCAGTTCAAGATCAGAAATGCTTCCGGTCAGTATATCACTGCCACGGAATCCGGTAGCGGTCTGTACGTTTACACGGGAACTGCTGGCAGCAAGGATGCAGCAACGACATTCAGTACCGTTATGACAGCGGGATCTGCATCCTTCCTTGTTGAAAAGCTTCCCATTGCAGACAGCTATGTTCTGGAAGAGATCGCACCTCCCGACGGATATCTGGATCAGCAGAAAACCACTGATTTCCATGTCCGCAATGAAGAACAGTCTGTAACCGTGGGCAATACCTTGGTCAGAGGTGATCTGCGGATCGTGAAGACCGACGGATCCGGCAAGGTTCTGCCTGGTATCCGGTTTAAACTGACCAATGCCACCGGCGATGTGCCCGTGACCATGGTTGCATCTGGCATCTACCGTTATGATCCCGATGGCGATATTACTGAGATGGAGACCATTGCAGATGGTTCTCTGAAGGTGACCGGTCTGACACTGGGTATTTATACACTGGTGGAAACCAATACACCTTCCGGTCTGATCAATGCCGGAGAGATTACGGTGACCGTGGGTCAGGAACAGCACGAAAAGGAAATCTTCCTGAACGTGATCAACGGCCTGAACAACGGGGAAGTATCTTTCATAAAGATTGACAACAGCAGAAATCCCCTGCAGGGAGCCATGTTTAAGCTGACACTGCTGGATGCAGTCGGAAATGCCTTTGCAGGCGAAGCCGAAATGACATATTATGCCACTTCCGGTTATGACGGAGCTGTGACATTCCGGAACATTCCCTCCGGTGTCTATGAACTCCGTGAGTATATTGCGCCTGCAGGCAAGGTTCTCAGCGATGATGTGTATTATGTCCGGGTTGGTGTGGAACCGGAACAGGTTTCCCAGCAGATCCAGGAACAGTATGGAGAGCTGCCTGTAAACTATGAATGGATCAATGATGATATCCGCATTACTACCATTGTCAAAAAAGTCAGTGAAGACGGCGTTACTTTTGCACCCGGAGCAGAATTCAAGATCCTGAATGAAGCGATGGAGCCTGTTTCCTTCGTGATCCACGAAACAGGGGAGACCGCGGAAAGCTTTGTGGTCAATCAGCCTCAGGGTGTGGAAATCGAACTGCCTGTGGGTATCTATTATCTGCAGGAAGTCAAGAGTGCGGATGATCATATTCTCAACCCCGAACCGCAGATGTTTACGGTAAAAGAGTCCGGCAGCAATGTGGTTGTGATGAAGAATACCCGCTACAGAGGCTCTCTGCTGATCCGCAAGGCAGATGAAAACGGCAATCCTCTGGAGGGTGCCGAATTTACCGGCTATCTGCGCAATGAGTACGAAGAGAAGGGAACGGATGCGGAAGCGAAGTTCCATGCGGTTATCAATTCCGCAGGTTTTGCCCGGGTGGATGATCTGGCAGCCGGCGAGTATCTTGTTCTGGAAACCAGGGTGCCGGACGGCTATATCGGCGATACCGCGGGAAAAATTGCCCATATTACCAATTTGGGCGCTGACGGCGGCAAGGAAATTGTGCTGGAGTTCGTGAATACGAGAGCCCGGTATTGGATTGAGATCACCAAAGAAGATATTAACAGTGACCAGATTCTTCTGGCAAGGGCAACCTTCAGTGTTTCCGGTGAAAACTTCTACCAGGAGGTTACCACCGATGAGAGCGGAAAGGTTAGCGTTGAAGTTCCCCGTCCCGGTGTCTATACCATTACGGAAATCAAGGCACCGGATGGCTATACCATTGACACCAACCCTGCCACAGTAACGGTTTCCGAACAGCTTACTACTGTTCCTTCTAGAGCGGCATTTGCTTCCCGTGACTATCCCACCAGACTCACGCTGGAGAAGGTGGATGAGAACGGCAATGGGCTGGACGGCGCCGTGTTCCATATCCTTCGCGAAGAGGAAACCATGTACTTTACCGGCGGAAACGGAGTTTACATCCATGCACCTGCAGGAACGGAAGGTGCATCCCCGGACATTACCACAGCCAACGGTGTACTGACAGTTACCAAACTGCCTTTGGGCGAATATACCCTGAGGGAAGTTGCCATGCCCGAGGGCTATATGAATTTGGGAGATCTGGTGCTCCGGATCAGTGAAACCGACGATAATGACAATTATGTGATGGCAAAGAATATCCCCTATGAAAGAGGCGTTGCCATCTGCAAGACAAACGAAGACGGTATCCGGCTGGCTGGTGCAACCTTTGCGCTGTGCCGGGAGGATGGTACGGAAATTGCCAGGGAAATTACCTCTGCTTCCGGTTATGCGATCTTTAAAGATCTGCCCATGGGTAGCTACTATATCCGTGAAAAGGCAGCGCCGGACGGATATAAACTGAATGATGAGAAGATCGAATTCCGCATCGATGCTGACGGTCAGCTGGTGAGCGAACATCCTTTCAAAAACATGAGCAATGAGGAAACTCCCTTCTTTGTTCTGGAAGTTGTGAATCAGCCTGAAGAATATGAACTGAAGATTCTGAAGGTCAGCGCAACCAATCCGGATGCCAAACTGGAGCATGCTCAGTTCCGTGTGATCGGAAATGGCCGTACCGAAACTGCTGCCACCAATGCTGAGGGCATTGCTGAATTCAAGCTGACAGTGGGCGAATATATGCTTACTGAGATTCAGGCGCCTGACGGCTATGTTGCAGACCCTGTCAGCCATCATATTCTGGTTACTTCCACGGAAATCAGGATCGACGGAGAGACTCTGACAGGCGATGTCCTGATCTATACAGTGGAAAACATGCCGGAAGAGTTCCGTATGCTGCTGACCAAGGAAGATGCAGTTACCGGAAAGCGTCTGGCAGGTGCAGGCTTTACCATTTATGACAACGAACAGAATGTGCTGCACAGCCTGGTTACCGGTGACAATGGTGTGACCAATGCCATTGCCATGAATCCCGGTGTCTACTACATTCAGGAAACGGTTGCTCCGACGGGCTATCTGCGTCCCATGGCTGCCTGGGTAGTGGAAATCAGTGAGGAAGGCAATATCAGATGTGACAATGCCGGAAAGGCTGATTACAACAGCGAACAGCGGTTACTGACACTGACCCTTACCAACCAGCGCACCAAGGGTAATCTGATGATCTACAAGCATGATGCAGAGGATAAGACAGCTGCCCTGGAAGGCGCCAGATTCCGTCTGATTGATGAAGCCGGAAACGCAGTGAAGTTTGCGGTAAAGAACGGTGTCTATCATGCGGATACTTCCGGTACTGTGAATTCCTTCACCACCGGAGCAGACGGAATGGCCCATATTGAAGAACTGCCGATCGGTGAATACAAGCTCTATGAGCTGGAAGCACCGGTTGGATATGAGGTTCAGATCGATGCACCGATTCTTGTCAAACTGACTCATGCAGAGGAAGAACTTCGTCTTGATATTCCCAATGAGAAGGCACAGCGCAAAGTCAGACTGATCAAGGAAGATCCCGATGGGGTAAAACTGATCGGCGCAGAGTTTGCACTGTACAATACAGACGGAGCAGCTCCGGTTCTTGTGGGTAAGGATACCACCAGTTCTGACGGTATTGTAGAATTCCAGGTATCCTTCGGCAGCTACCAGATCTTTGAGACGGCAGCACCTGCCGGCCATGAGCCGATCCAGGATCCTGTGGCAACCTTTACCTTTGACGAGAATACCCAGGAGGATGAAACCTTCACCTTCACTGTTGTCAACGTAAAGAGCCGGTATGCCTTGGAAGTTTACAAGCATGAGAAGGGTAATCCTGACAAGGGACTGCAGGGTGCAGAATTTGCAGTGACCAACAGTCTCGGCTTTACCAGAGTGATCACTACCGGTGCCGATGGGATTGCGCGCCTGGATGATATTCTTTATGACGACTATACTATTCGGGAGATCAAGGCACCCAACGGTTACTATCTGACAGATCAGACCTATACAGTAAAGCGTACTGACCTGGTGCATGGCAGTGTTCTGCGTTATGAATTCTCCAATGAACCGATCATCGGTGCTGTTTATCTGAAGAAGGTAGATCATCTTGACCGGGACAAGGTTTTGAACGCTGAATTTACCGTCAGCGACCAAAACGGAAACATCCTGTCCTGGGAAAGGACGGCACAGGGTTACCGCCTGAGCAGCAATGGTACACAGACCATTGAGGCAGGTCATGTTAAGCTGGAGAATCTCCCCATGGGCACCTATACCATCAGGGAAGTGGCAGCTCCTGCCGGATATGTCATTCTGGAGGAAAACAGGGAATTCAGCATCACAGAGAAGAATGCTCTGGCTGAGATTGAAATTGAGATTACAAACCTGGAGCGTATGACTGCAGTGGGTGTTGTCAAGTTGGATGCGGACAACCTGTCCGAACGTCTGCAGGGAGCAGAATTTACGCTGTATCCCCTGGAGGATGGCAGGGAAGGCAGCCCCATCCGGACACTTGTCACTGCCCAGAACGGTATGGCCATCTTCCATGATTTGACCATGGGCACCTACCGGATCCGGGAAACCAAGGCGCCTTATGGCTACAAGCTGGTTGTCAATTCTGTTGATTTCGCCATCCTTGCAGACGGAAAGGTGGTTCTGCTGCGGAACAATGCAGAAATTTCTGCCCCGAATCAGATCCATCTGGTTGGTATCACCAATAAGGCAATTCTGCAGGAGTTTACCATCAAAAAGGTTTGTGCCCTGACAGGAAACGTTCTGGAAGGCGCATCGTTTACCATTACAGACGGTACAACCAGGACCGAAATCACCACAGATGAGAACGGGCTGGCAAAAGTAAAACTTTCTTACGGCGAATATACACTTCAGGAAGTCGTTGCACCGGATGGCTATGTGCTGGATGAAACAAAACATGAGGTTAAGATTTCTGAAGAGGGCGTTTCTGTAGATGGAAAGATTCAGGATGAATTCACCTATATTATTCGGAACGTTCCTGTCAAGATTCCCATCATTCTCCATAAGCAGGATAAATCCGGCAGAAATGCCCTGAAGGATGCCGAGTTCAAGATCACCGGCAATGGTGTTGAGATCAAACTCAAGACGGATGACAAGGGCAATACGGAATTGTTCTATCTGGAGCCCGGTGATTACAAGATTACAGAGACAACAGCACCCAAGGGTTATATTAAGCCTCTGAGTTCCTGGGTTCTGAGAATCAGCAAGGATGGAAAGATGTGTGCGGTGGGCAGCTATGCAATTCATGCATCTGACTGCGGTAACATGATCATCATTCTGGAAAATGAAAAAGCAAATGCAGGCGGCGGTTCCGGAGGATCCGGCGGCTCTGGTGGTTCCGGCAGTCATGTCAGCAGTTCCGGGATCACAAAGACCGGCCAGACCTTTAACCGTACCATGTTTGTCAGCGGTGTTGTTTTGACAACGCTGTCTGCCTTGGGACTTGCAGTACTGTTCCTTGACGAACTGAGACGCCGCAGAAGACTGATTTGTTAAAAACAGATTCAGCATCAACAGAAAACTCCGGTTCGGACATCCGAACCGGAGTTTTTTGTGCCGGTATGCAAGGTCTGTGTTGGTCCTATGAAAGGGAAAAGGAAAGTTCCCCGGCATAAGCCGGGGAACTGCTTTTTGATTGGATCGGGCTCCAAAATCAGATCAGATTCCTGAACTGAAAATTAGTGGAACAGAACTTCAGCTTCCACGATCAGGTTATCTAGAACTTCGGCAGGAGTGATGTCGCAGGCCTGGATCAGCTGAGAGTAAGCGGACTTGACGATGCCGGTCTACTCGGAGGTGTAGATGGACATCTTGGGAGCAGAACCGGAGGGAACCTGCTCGTAGGACAGCTTGTAGCCTTCGTTTGCAAGATCAGCCCAGAAGGTCTGCAGGGTTTCGCCGTTGGCGGGAGCGTAGGTAGTGGGCAGAACGCCGGTCTCGATGTGGTTGGAAGCAACCAGCTCATCGCTCATCAGGAACTTGACGAATTCCAAGGCAGCAGCGATTTCCTGCTGGCTGTGGCCGGATTCGATGATGCCGATGGAGCCGCCGCCCAGAGGAGCAGAGTGGCCGCCGTAACCGACAGTCATAGCCATGTCCAGCTCGATGCCTGCATCAGCATCCTTCTTGGAGATGGAGGTGGCGCGGTTGGAGGAGGAGACAAAGCCGGCCAGCTGGACATTGTAGAAAGCTTCCTGCATTACGGAGCTTGCACCGGACAGAGCGGGAATTTAGCACCAGCCCTCTTCGGTTTAGGTGAACCAGTCGTTCAGGAACTGCTCCATGGAGACGTCGGTCTGGCAGCTTGCGCACATGCCGTCAGCGTCCATAAAGCCGACTTCGTTCAGAGCAGCCAGCAGGAAGAGCTGGTAGTAGTTGGCCTCGATGGTGTAGCCGATGCCCTTGGCCTTGCCGCCGGGCTTTTCGTAAATGGTCTTTGCATAGCCGTTCAGCTCTTCCAGGGTCTTGGGAGCTTCGGTCATACCAACATCGGGGTACAGACCCTTGTTATAGTACAGGATGGCGGTGCGCGGTGTAGGGAATGGTGACAATCTTGTCTTCGAAGTAGACATAGTCAGTCAGCTCGGTAATAACAGTACTGGTTTTTCAAAGAAAACGAAGATATTTCTGATTATATGGTTTGAGCATTTCATTGTAATGTGAAGTGAAAAAAAGGAAAAATGTTGCCCTGAAATCCTAAAAACCGTTGGTATCACTCACTTTTTCAAAAAGTCCTATAAGGACACTCGCACCCAATATCTCCAAATCCCATTTGGGATTTGGAGATATTTTTGTTTGCGCGAGAGATGGAACTTGAAAGGCCGTTAAGAAAACGTGCCAGTGGTACGTTTTTAGGCCGAGGGAGAGTCCCTTGAATTTGAGACGCATCCAGTATGGATGTGGATCAAATTCAAATATATCCGAAGTCGAAAAAAGTTGGTACAACAGTATTTTTAGAAAAGTCCTATAAGAACACTCGCACCAAATATCTCCAAATCCCATTTGGGATTTGGAGATATTTTTGTTTGCGCCAGAGAGGGAACTCGAAAGGCCGTTAAGAAAACATGCCGGTGGCATGTTTTTAGGCCGTGGGAGAGTCCCTCAGATTCCAGACGCATCCAGTATGGATGGGGATGGAATCTGAATATGTGCGATTCCCCCAAAGTGCTGGTACGGGCGCATTTTTCCGATAAGTCCTATAAGAACGCTCCCTCCATTTAAATGCGAATATCCGGTGGACATTCGTTTGTCCCCGCTCTTGTGCCGGTATCGTTCGTTTTATTTTACGAAAATGAATGTCTGAATTTGTAATAAATGCAATAAATCAGTTGACTTTATCGCACTAGAGTGGTAAACTAAAGAGGCACTTTTATTAAGAGGATGTTCGGCTTTGCCGGCAGGCCTCGTGTGCGTGTGAAAAAGCAGGAGGTAAAAAATATGGATGGAAACACCCTAC
>JBGVLR010000022.1:0-20205 GCA_045124375.1 Acetatifactor sp. | reverse complement strand
AAAGCCCTTGATCACCAGAATGGAATCAGTCTGGAGAAGCTTTACAACGTTCTGGAACTCAGGATGTGCCGCTTCCAGATCAGCAAGGATCGGTAAAATAGTAAGGTCGCTTTCATCACCAGCGAAGTGATTGGGGGCCAGGGCTACTGTGTAACCCATTTTTTCCAGCAGGCAGATCGTTCCAAGCTGCTGTTTCACCTCAGGATGAAGCTGATCGGCTGTAGCGACACGCCCGTAGGCATAGGTTTTCGACGCATTTGCCATAATAAGTACCTCCCGTATGTTAAAAAATGAATTCTGCGCCACAGTCGCACAGATTGATCAGTTCACCGCACATAGGGCAGACCTCCCGGTTGCAGTTTTCGTGATGGTATCCGCCTCTGAGAACGCCACAGTCCCCGCAGCGGCGCGTGCCCCAGTCATATTCCTCATCTCCATATTTGATTCTGGAAGCTTCTGAAGAGCCACAGCACACTCTGGTGCAGGTGCAGCTTTCCGGGGACGGGATGTGCTCAGAACACAAGGAACATGCCGGTCCCAGACCGGTTTTTCGATATTGACGCATGATTAACCTCCCTAAAAGACAAATGGGCAGACCGAGTGTTAACTTAGCTGCCCATTTTGATTTGAAATATTCCCAGACTGATTATTGCGTGATAATCAGTATTGCAACTTGTAGTTGACACAATTAATACGCTGGTTATTCGGCTTAGAATCGCATAAACCGCTTAATTACGGCAGTCAGCTTGACCGGAAGCTGATTCAGATCTGTGATGTCCAGGAAGGAATCACCATAGATCCGTTCAATATTCTGCTTGTCGTCACCGATCGCAGCAGCTACAAACAGCAAGCCTTTTCGCCTGTATTCCTGCTTGATACCGCGCAGATCTTCCTCCGCTGCAGTACCGCTGTAGCCTGAGTCAGCAGGCTGTCCGTCTGATATAAGGATCAGAATACGGACCTCCTCTTCCCTTTTGGACAGCTGTTCAGCCACATAGCGCAGTGCCGCGCCGTCACGATTGCTTCCACGGGCGCTGATATCCATCAGACGATACTTGTCATTCTTATCGATGCTGTCGAACTCAGCATAGGAATAGAGGTCCACACCGGTCCTCCAGCCTGTAGAATGTCCATATACCATGATCGGGATATTCAGGCTCTGGCAGAAATCATAGAGAATGATGGCTGCAGCACGGGCATAAGTCGCTCGGTCACCACAGCTCATAGAACCGGATTCATCCAGAAGCAGGCCAACAGAGATTCTCGGGATCTCATTCGGAAGGTTGTTCTTATAGAACACCTTGCCGTCATTGCGGCAAAGCGCATGAGCGTCCAGTCGACGCCCCATGACCAGTCCGGTTTGCTTACCGCCCCGTTGCTGATCCTTCAGTTTCTGGATCAGAGACCGCTGGAGCTGTCTGGAGATATTCAGCAGAGGTCCACTGATGGCATGATACTGATCCTGAAGCTGCTCATCCACGTCCGCGATCCGGTGAACTGCGATATTGACGCCTTTATGGATATTTCCATAGGAAATACTCTTGGCAGCATCGTTCAGCTCCTTGATGCGTTCGTTTTCCAGCTGCGTGCAGGTTGCTTTTTCTGCCATCTGTTCCAGCATTCGCTCAATGTCTTCTGCAGCACGGTCGTTCTGTTCCCTCTTATAGTCTTCATCGTACTCCGTTTCCCCGCCCACCGGCTCAGAAACGCTATCAGTCTGATGATATGGGATGCGACCACCTTCTTTATCTGTTGTTTTCTGCTTGCCAGAAGCAGCTCCGGATTGGCCTGTACGGGATTCAATGGAATCATTACTGGAACCCGATTCGGATTGAGATTCTTGCTTTTCGCTTTCCTCAGACTGATTTTCGGATTCCGACGCTTTGGAGTCTGTATCGTCTGCCATTTTCTTTGTATTTGCTCTGGCATCTCCATTAGAAGCAACGGTTCTGGTATTTCCGGATTCCATAACGGGTGTTCCGGAACCTTCTCCTGCAGAACTGGTGCCTTTAATACCTTTCAGCATTTCTGAGGTGATCTCACCGGTTCCGCTGGAGCTGCCGGAACTGGCAGCTTCTTCCTGGCGCTCTTTACAGATCTCAATAAAGTCCTGGATGTGATGCCAAAGGCGTACCAGAATGAGGCTGACGACCTGCCAGCGTTCTTTCGCAGAGGTAGTCGTCAAAGCATCGTCAATGTACGGTATCAGCTTGAATACCGTCTGGATCCGGTCATCACTCAGAGGTGTTTCTCCATACTTGATCTCACCAAAAAGCGCATAGGACAGCATGATCTGAAGAATGGACAGGAAAATGTGCGTTTTCCCGTCTTCTTCCTCTTCTATCAGCTGTGTCACCGTAGGCATATCCTTGTACTGGCGCTCACGCATCACAGAAAGATGGTAACCCAAAACACCGGGGAACTGTGCGAGAATCCTGCTTTCGATATATCCATCTTCCAGAACATTGGCGATAAAGAATGCCATCTGCTGGGCAAACTCCATGTTTCTGGGTTCCGCTTTTACATACTCCCAGAAATCCTGTTCATTCTTGGCATCCTGGCTGGTTTTGAGTACAGGAGGCGCCGGATAGAACTTATAGGATGACAGGTAGTTCATATAGGTTTGTTTTGCCAGGAAATCCGTATAGAGAACATGACCCAGCTCGTGAGCAAAATATCCGGAGATCATCTCATACCGATCCATACGCCCCCGGATCTTTGTAACTGAGGGGTGACCGGCATTGATCAGTATGGAAGTGTTATTGGTGCAGGCACCGTTATTGTCTTTGGGCTTCCAATAGATATTGACATGAACCCGGCGATTATACTTGTATCGTTTCGTCTGAGCCGCGGCAACGTCCTCAAAATGACCTGCCAGGATCCGGGATGTAAAAAACTGCCTGTCCGTGATTTTACTGCGGTTCTCATTCAGAAGCTGTCTTACCCGCTTATGATTTACTTTTGCCATAAGAGCCTCCTTTCTCAGGAGGCCCTGCGGCGCTTCGGGGCAAAGATCGGTTCAAGAATCGTGGTTTTCAGCGCTTCCCTATCCTCTTCATCGGATGTGGCTTTGCTGATCACGGTACTGAGCGCTGATCTGTAGACATCACCGGTAATTTCGGTACTGATGATCCAGTCGATCAGACTTCTCATACCGCAACTGCCATCTGTGATACCGTTTTTTCTCATATACTCGGACATATCAATGACAACCTGAACCATCTGGGATACCTGATATTCGTCTGTGGCACCTGTAATGGCCATAGCACGCTGGATCATGACTTCAGGTGTCGGCAGTTCAATGTCTTCCACCAGACTCATTCTGTCAATGACCGACTGATTGAGTCCGCGGCAGCCTTCGTAACTGATATTGGTCGTTACAACAACGACTGTATCAGGGTGCCGCTGGATGATCTCTCCGGTGGGCAGCGTAATAGAACCGCTCTGCTCCAGAAGTGAGTTCAGACCAACAAGTACACCGGGCTGCATAATCACGGTGGGTTCCTGTACCTCAATCACGTATCCATATTTCAGAGCCTTGATAAAATCAGTCTCAACGTAGGTATACGACTGTCCGGAGGACTGCTCCCCTTCTGCAGGTTTGCTGAGCTGCTTGATCTTTTCTGCAACCATATCCATTACCACTGCCATACAATCCCGGGAAGTAACTTCCTCGTTTTCTACGCCTGTGAGGCTCTGGAAGACGCCACAGGGGTCGAAATCCATGTCCTCAAGGTCCGGCAGGTTCAAAAGCTTTGCTACATTGGCATACGTGATACCGCCCATGGCCATGACCATCTCCCGTTCCTTATCCAGCTGAGCATCGCCGGTAGTCATGGTATCCGTTTTGGGAAAAACCATACCGACGAAGTCAAATACCTCAGTAGATGCAGAGCAAGTGTATTTCATGTACGGAAGATGAAGTCCGGCTGCGATTGCCCGGGCACCCTGGGTTTTACCGGTACCGGCGGGACCGCGCATTAGGAAGTTACGCATCTGCATCGGTTTGCCGGTAGTAATTTGGGCGTGCTTGCAGATATTGACGACCTGCTCCGGAATGATATACCAGTCATCCAGCTTGGGTACCAGACTTTCCTCCAAAACGGAAAGTTTTCTGCCGGGTGTCAGCTGGTATTTCCCTTCAAAATCAGTATGGGGAACTTCATTTTTGGTGGACTTAACGACAGCACGGCCAGTCTTGGCGAAGATCGTAAACTCACCTGCCATAACACTGGTTGGTGTATAGGCACCGGAATCCAGCTGTGCCTGTGATACACGAAGTACATTACCGGATTTCTCGACCTTTGCCTTCAGATTCGCAGGACAAGTTTCATCTTTGATACGCCGATAGGCGTTATCGCAAAGAATGGCCATATAATCTACGGCTTTTGCCATGTCCGGATATCCGTTTTTGCGCTGATCAAAATAAAGAACGAAGTTATCTTCGAACTCATCATCGGCCATTAATGCAGGCATCATGGCCATTAGGACTGCGGCACCATCGTTTGCAGTGGAATGGAGACGATAGGACTCTATCATCTCAGTGTTTTTGTCATATCCACTTGCAACGATATTGCCGGTTGCACTGTCATACACGACAAGATGGTAGGCATCTGGTCCGGAACTGGACTTGTATTCTGCGACCATGCGGTGATCGATTACACCTACGGCACCTTCACGAGTACCGTTCATACAGTCACAGACTGCGTGAACAGCCTTAATGACGGTAGCCGAAAGCGTTGCTTCCGTACCGCTGCCATACTTGGAAGATACTTTGATCTTCTTTGAGGTGAGTTTGTCCATCGGTTCCGGAAGCGAACGGGAAAAATTGAAGAGGTTATTGATTGCTGCACTCATAAGAAAAAAGCCCTTTCTGCAGTTTTACTGCTCAAATTCTATTATGATGCCATCTTTATGGCATATCGCACCGGAGAGATCATTTCGTTCCAACTCTTTGCATATCTCAAGCCAACTCTCCTGTACCGGAAGTTCAGAAGCGCTGATCAAGATGCTTGACTCACGCTTACCGATTGCTTCGTTGACACGCTCGTTCAGCTCAATGACATGTGCCTCAACCCATTGAAATGCAAGAAGTCCGAAATCTTCAGGGATATCATCTCCATCTTCCTCGGATACATCCTCTTTAAGCATAGGCTCTGAAATGGGTTTGGTTGTAACAGGTGGTTTCTCACCAGGCTGCTCCTTGGGTGCAGCATCAAACACGACATCAAATACCTGCAGATTGCGAATGAGGACGAGCCCTCTTCTGTAACCACCTGCTTTATTGAGGATGATATAGACGGGATTTCCGAGAAAGATATCTTCCTGTGCTCTTGGGTTCTCCCAGATCCATCTGGCATCAGGATATTTCGTGATTAGAATTTGTGTAATACGACGCTGAATGACCAGATACGCCAAAGACATCATGTCTTTTTCTGTAGGCTCTTGTTGTTGTTTCGGTTCCGGCAGTGCTAAAATCGGTTCTACCGGATCAACTTTTTGGGAAGCCAGGAACAATAACCGAAGCGATGCAATAAAGATACCCAGTATTACAAGAAGCAGAATAGGCCATAGCCTGGTCATGTAGAGCAGTAAAGCCAGAAGCCCCAGGATTACCAGGGCTTCATAGGCCATATGACGGTTTCTATTTCTATCATTCATATGGTTTCTCCTTTTTGGGCGCAAAAAAACGCACAAGAGATCTATCTCTAGAAACCCTTGTGCGTTTTATGCGCTGTGATTCAATTTTTCTGAACCTCCTTACATATTGAAGAAGGAATTACCGCCGCCATACGGCTGATAACCGGTAAAGCCGTTAGGCATAGCATCATTTGCAGGAGGTGCAGCAAAATTCCCGGCAGGGTTCTGAGAGCCGGCGGTTGCTTTCTGACCGTCTCCAGAGTTCTTGCTGCTGCCGCTGAAACAATACTCGATCTCATCCAGTATGATGACAGGCATGCTCTTCTTCGTATTTGTCTGCTCATCTTCCCATACGTCCTCATCGTATCGGCCGGACAGGTTGATGTGAGAACCTTCTTTCAGATCCATTTTACGGATCCGTTCACAGAGGGGACCAAATGCCTTAACAGTCAGGTTGACCCATCTGTGGTTCTTCTCGGCGCGGGTATCATAGATCTTTGCACCGATTCGGAATCTTACGAAATCCCCCTTGTCAGAGAACTTCAGTGCGGGTGTGTTGTTGGCACCTTTGGAAACGGTGACCTCAGTTGCGAAAAACTTTAACATAGTTAACTCCTTCCTGCAGGTTCTGCCTGCACAGTAATAAAAATATATCTCAACCTGCGCACAGCAGGCAGAAACCAGGAAACAAAAAAAGTGCCATTTACCCCCCAAAAAGGGCAAATGACACTTTAGAAAATCGGATAAACTAACATTTCACTTAAGTGAAACTCTGATACTAACATTGATATTATATCATATTTGCCCAGTAGAGTCAATCTCAATCCAGGCGTTTGCAAAAGTGAATGTTTTGTGATCATGCGGCTTTCTGATTTTCGGGGGAAGATTGATCTCTGCCAATGGCCAAGATATTGCAAATAATAAATTCGCCATCAAGCTCATACACCGACGCGGTATCTGCTACGTAAAGGGTCAAGTGATCTCCTTCTTTTATCGGACGGCCTTTGTTTAGATGTAATACCTTGATCATTTTACTGTCTGCTTCCAGGTATATGGCTTTCACATGCTTTCTAACAGTAGTACGTTCAAATCCGCGGCAAATCCCTTGAATGACAATGTATCCTTTCTCCTCGCAGCGGAAGAATAGATTGCTGGCGCTGATAAAGAAGGACAGAGATATTACAAGGCCTGGAAAGATCATCTTCCACTGACTGTGTGAAATCAGTATGACCAGAACACAGAACAATCCCAGGAGAGTTCCGATCAGCCGCATCAAGATTTGCTTTTGCAGAGGATAAGGGAAAGTCTTAAATGATTTCATCATAGGAACCTCACTTATAGCAGAACAATTCGCTTTTTCTTCAGCAGCGACAGAACCAGCCTGACGACATGATCCCGCTTTTCGGCCCGCTCCATCTGGTTTTCCAGGATATTATCAAAAATCGTATCTTTGGTGTAGATCCGTTCAACAAGACGCTGGACATTATCCTGTCCCAGATATTTTACCTCCGGTTCGATATCCCGTTCTATGAGGTATACCAGTTCTGCCATAGAGAGGACCAGTCCAGTCTCTGTGATCCACTTAAGCGCAGTCTTTTCATTCCTGGAAAGACCCATATATGGATTTCTGGATTTGGCAGGAACCAGCCGAACTTTTGTCAAGGCACGGTACTCCCCTTCCAGAACATCTTCAGTAATAACTACAAGCC
Source organism: Acetatifactor sp. (assembly GCA_045124375.1). GTDB lineage: Bacteria > Bacillota > Clostridia > Lachnospirales > Lachnospiraceae > Acetatifactor. The sequence continues at coordinate 12,856 of JBGVLR010000022.1, read as the reverse complement.
CCATTCTTTCCAGCTGATTCAGAGCTTTTTTCTGGAACTGATTTCTGGCAGAATCAAACCCGAATCGCCCATTCAGCCACATAGAGGCCAGATCACCTGTTAATGTGTAGTCAAAACCGCAGTGTGAAACATAGACGATGTGTTCAGTGGAAGGCTTCGTTACTGCTCCCATAGAAATGTACTTCATTTTAGTTACCTCCATTTTGATCATTTGCTAAATTACACGATTGAGGAACGAAAAGTGCAATGATCAAAGGACATATAAAAGAGCAACACACATCAAAATAATAACTGCGTGCAGATGCTGATAACCAAGATGTTCTTGATGAGCTCTTTATCCATCCCTTCGTTGATACGATCTGTATCCGGAGGCAGGACATCATTGTAATATCCGTCATAGCCGTCATCAACGGGTTCGCCCATGATTTCAGGGATACTCTCGTTTTTTTGTTTTTTCTTTTTACTTTCTTTCTGTCTTTTGGATTTCTTATTTGTTTTCTTTTTTGCATATTTTCCGGGTGATTTCTTGGCTGCTCCGGATAATGCCTTGCCGCATTTGGGACAAACAGAAACCGCGCCAGCATCGAGCTTGGCGCGGCAATTGGGACATAATTCCATTGTGCTATTCTCCTTTTTCATAAAAATAAGGTGGTTCCGTCTGGACCCACCTTTTCATGCTATTAATATAACACACTTTGTTTCCCGTGTCGTTCCCTTTTTTTTCCCACTTTTTTCCCGGTTTTTTCCCGCTTTTTTCACATGTTATTTAGTTGAATTCTGTCGAATGGTTCAAATATGTTGATTAATCGTATATTTGCGGCAGAAACGATTCAAAATCAGTATGGATTTCAGAAATCTCTTCAAAGTCAATTGCTATATTGCCAATCTGAAGGAGCTTCCTGTAAGAGTCCACCTTCTCAACTGCTCCGGTGAGCTGAAGATATTCTTCTTCATAGTCGTTGTAATACACCACAGTCACATTCTGTCCTTTCCGTAAGTCGACCAGAATGCTATTTATCTCTCTAACCATATCTTCAGCTAACTCCTTTTTGGGGATTGATATTTTTTCTTTTGCTGCTATCGCTTCTTTCAAGCCACGAAGCGCGTCTTATCAGTAATATCCTGTTATCATAAAAGTCAGAGAAAATGGTATGGCCCAGCCAGTAATTCTATTATTCTTTCCTGATAACAAAAGTGCGCTCTGCGAGGAACGCACTTAATTATTGTCAGCCCATAAATTAGAAATATCTCTGAAATCAATGGAAACGTTCCCTATCTGCAAACATTTGCACAATGGATCAACTTTTTTAACATACCCAGTTAACTGCTGATATTCTTGTGCAAAGTCGCAATAGTAAACAGCTGTGACCAAAGATCCTGATGTTAAGTTAATCAAGACACGGTTTATTTCAGCAATGGAATCTTCTGTTAATTCTCGACGCGGTGTTATCAACCTCTCTTTATTCGCAATTGCCTCGTTTAAGCCTTTCAGTGCTTGAAAAGGAGCAAACTGTTTTGCGCGCTTGGATGGTGGCATTGGTGCCCATACTACCTTCTTCGCCATTATATTGCCTCCATATGTTCGATTGTAGAACTTATGTTCTATAATATCTGATAATGCATCTAAAGTCAAGGCGTAAGCAAATCATTCTGGTGTGAAGGATAGACCGCAGCCCATTCATCTATGCCACAAAAAGTTAAACCGCCAATGCTTTTCTTAGCATCAGCGGCTTGACCTTTATGTAGTTAATCCTCGTCGGACTCGTCATCAGCGGGTTGTTCCAGTTTGGTGACGGTGGCATACGCAATCTGATGATCTTCCACACGGGTGATATGGATGTGCAGGCCCTTGAAGTCCAGTTCCATATCCTGCTCACCATCGCTGGGGATCATGTCCAGCTCACCGAACACAAGACCGGTGAAGGTATCCACTTCCTCCATACCAATATCAACATCCAGAGCCTGTTCGATATCATACAGCTCTACATTGCCAATGATGGCCCAGGTGTTTTCATTCATCTGCTCCACATGAGGCTCCGCAGCAGCTTCCTCAGCGGTATCTTCTCCCAGATCGCCAACCAGCTGCTCAATCAGGTCATTCAGGGTAACAATGCCCACCATGCCGCCGTATTCATCCAGAACAATCGCCATGATGTTCCGTGTCTTCTTCATCTTGCGGAAGAGCACGTCGGCCTTGATGGTTTCAGGAACAAAGAAGGGTTCCTTCACAGCATTTCGCATCACATTCTCCCGGCTCTTATCGTCAAGCCGGAAGTAATCCTTGGCATTCAGAATACCGATGATGTTGTCAGGGGAGCCCTCGCAAACAGGATAGAGCGTATGTCTGCTGTCGTGGATGGTCTTCGCCCATTCCTCCATAGAATCTTCCATCCAGAGGATGGTAACTTCTGTGCGGTGGACGGCGATCTCCTCGGCAGTCAGGTCATCAAATTCAAACACATTCTGAATGAATTCTTTTTCCTGTTCATCGATGGCACCTTTTTCACTGCCTGCGTCAACCATCATCAGAATTTCTTCTTCATTGACCTGCTCATCGGCTTCATTGGGGTCAATGCCCAGCAGACGAAGAATTGCGTTGGTCGATACGGACAGGAACCAAACAATGGGCTTGAACACAGTGGAAATACCGCTGACCAGACCGGAAATGCTTAGTCCCAATGCTTCTGCCTTTTTCATAGCTACCCGCTTGGGAACCAGTTCACCAAAGACCAGGGTGAAATAAGACAGAATCAGGGTAATCACCACAACGGCAATAGAATCCAGCGTGCTTCTCGGAATATTTACACCGAGACTCAGTATCCAGTCCACCAGAGGCTCAGAAAAACCGTCTGCAGCAAAAGCGGAACCCAGGAAGCCGGACAATGTAATGGCAACCTGGATGGTAGCCAGGAACTTTGCGGGTTCTCTTGTCAGCTTGAACAGCCGTTTGGCCCGCTTGTCACCCTGGTCAGCCATACGCTCCAGCTTGGTTTCATTTATGGAAAGTACCGCCAGCTCCGCACAGGCGAAGATGGCGTTCAGTGCGATTAGCACGATCTGTAAAACAATCAATCCTAACATAACATTTGACCTTTCTTTATCACAATATATTTCATCAAAAAACAAAAAACACAGCCCAAGCAGAAATAGGTCTGCACAGGTTGCGTCTTAACATCTGTATTTGAACAAAATGATATTGTTAGCTCGGTCAGGTTCGGGGCAACTGTCACCAGCGTCCATGATTTGTGCTCGTCCTCCTTTGAAGATAATATTAGCTTGAATTATAGGGTATTTCTGTATTTTTGTCAAGCCAACCCTTTCGAATAATCCAATCTTTACACAATCTTAACACTGCTGACCTGTCTCTTAACACCGTTTTTATGCCGATTACCGTATGATATGAGTACAGAACAGTTCCGGGAGGCCGGTATTTATGAAGCTTGGAAAACGCACACTCAGTTCACCGCAGGTCATGGTGCTGGGTTTCGCCGCCGTCATTCTGACCGGCGCACTGATCTTGATGCTGCCCATATCCTCAGCCAAAGGATCATGGACACCCTTTATAGATTCTCTGTTCACGGCAACCACCTCTGTCTGTGTCACAGGACTGGTCGCAGTAGATACCGGATCTCACTGGTCACTCTTTGGACAGGTAGTGATTCTGCTGCTGATCCAGATCGGCGGTCTGGGTGTGGTGACTTTGGCAGCCAGCTTTATGATGATGGCAGGCCGGAAGATTGGCCTGCTGCAGCGAAGCACCATGCGTGATGCGGTATCCGCCCACAAGCTGGACGGAATTGTGCGGCTGACTCGATTTATCGTTTTTGGTACATTGCTAATCGAACTGATTGGAGCAGCCATCATGGCTCCCACATTCGTCCGGGATTTCGGATTGGCACGGGGAATATGGTTTGCTGTATTCCACTCCATTTCTGCTTTCTGTAATGCAGGAATTGACCTTATGGGCTATCGGGAACCATTCTCGTCACTGACGCATTATGTGGGCAACATCCCAGTCAATGTGGCAGTGATGGGGCTGATCGTGATAGGTGGTATAGGATTTCTGACCTGGGATGATATCGTCACCCACAAGCACCGTATCCGCAGCTACCGGATGCAGAGCAAGGTAATTCTTGTTACCACCGGGCTTCTGATCCTGATTCCGGCAATCGGTTTCTTCTTTTTGGAGTTTACACACCTTCCCATGAAGGAGCGCATTCTGGCATCCCTGTTCCAGGCTGTGACCCCCAGAACAGCAGGTGCCAACACGGTGGATCTGGCGGCGATGTCAGAGGCCGGGAAAATGACCCTGATCGTTCTGATGCTCATTGGCGGCAGTCCCGGCTCCACCGCAGGCGGTATGAAAACCACCACCTTTGCGGTGATCCTGGCCTGTGCCGCTGCGGTGTTCCGAAAGCGGGACAGCGCCCAGTTCTTTGGACGGCGGGTAGCCCATGATGTGATCACCACCGCCTGCACCGTGGCATTCATGTATGTGGGCATCTGTGTAGGCGGTGCCATGATCATCAGTCTTGTGGAAGGGCTTCCCATGCTGACCTGTATGTACGAGACCGCATCCGCTGTGGCGACTGTGGGATTAAGCCTGGGTATCACACCGGGATTGACCGGCTTTTCCAAATGTCTGCTGATCGCTATGATGTATATTGGCCGTGTAGGTGGCTTAACCCTGATCTACGCAACGGTTTCCGGGCCTGCCCGACCGGGTAAGCTGCCCCTTGAAAATCTGACTGTCGGTTAAGGAGGACAATACTATGAAATCGATACTGCTTATCGGCCTTGGCCGATTCGGAAAGCACGTTGCCATGAAGCTCCACAGCCTGGGCCATCAGATCATGGCTGTAGATGATGATGAAGAACGGGTCAATGAGATATTACCCTATGTCACCAATGCTCTCATCGGTGACAGCACCAGTGAAACTTTTCTGTCAAGCCTTGGCGTTTCCAACTTTGATGTGTGTATCGTTGCCATCGGCAGCAACTTCCAAAGCTCGCTGGAAACCACCTCTTTGCTGAAGGAGTTGGGTGCCAAGCAGGTGGTATCCAGAGCATCCCGTGATGTGCATGAGAAGTTCCTGCTTCGAAACGGAGCAGACGAAGTGGTATATCCGGAAAAGCAGCTCGCCACCTGGACGGCCATCCGTTACAGCTCGGAGCACATTCTGGACTACATTGAGCTGGACGGAGAACACGCGGTTTATGAAGTAAACATTCCGGCAAACTGGCTGGGCAAGACAGTTGGACAGATCGATATTCGAAAGAAATATAATGTCAACATCATGGGTCTGCGAAATGGGGAGCGTCTGGAATTGACCGTAACGCCCGACACCGTGCTTTCCACCGGAAAGACATTGATGGTACTGGGACAGTATAAGGACATCCAGAAATGCTTCCGGATTTAAGATCGCCACCATGATCTGGATCATTTTTGCGGCGATCAGCTTCATTGGCGGGCAGATGTATCTGTTCCACTGTCTGCAGCAGCTGGATTCATTTCTGGAAAAGCGGCAGCCGTCGCATCCAACCTTTACTTATGATGACGATTTCAGATACTACGATGACTATGAGAGGGCGGAAGATTCCGCAGAGGACGACATATGAAAAAAGAGATCATTCTGATTGTGATAGGGCTTATCTTATCTGCGGTTGGCTTAACCAACCGCAACGGGAAGCCGTCCATCATTCATTGGTATAATTACGCAAATGTCAGCGAAAGTGACCGTCCAAAATACGGAACGGCTATGGGAAATGCCGTGCTGAGCCTGGGGTGCGCCATGCTTTTGACAAGCGTACAGTTTCTCCTTTTGGGGCCGGACCAGATCCCGGTACTGATGGGATTCGGTGCAGCTTCCTGCATGGCACTGACGCTCCATGCGCAGCTTGTATATAACAAAGGATTTCTGTAAAGGGTAGGAAAATATGGAATCTTGTGATATAATTCGTAAAAAGGAGGTGCGTATGATGGAAGAACATATTTTGGTGGGCCTGTCCTCTGCGCCCTCCAATGCAAGAATCATCCGAACCGCTGCCACCATGGCGGCGGCTTTCGGCTGTGATTTTACGGCCCTGTTTGTCCGCACACCAAACCATGACGCCATGTCTGATACCGACAAGGAACGGCTTCGCAGCAACACAAAGCTGGCAGAGGAGCTGGGCGCAACAGTAGAAACTGTGTTCGGTGACGATGTTTCTTATCAGATCGCGGAATACGCTCGTCTATCCGGCGTGACGAAAATCGTGGTAGGCAGAAGCGCAGCTGCTCGGAAGCACCCCTGGAGCAAGCCGACACTGACAGAAAAGCTCACCGCTATCGCTCCCAATCTGGATATCCATATCATCCCGGATGCCAGTGTGGACGGCTCCTATCGGCCTAAGAAGACAAGGCAGAAATTCCCCATCAAAACGCATTTGCGGGATCTGGGGATCACTGCCGGAATCCTGTTGCTGGCAACACTGCTTTGTTATGGCTTCTCACGGCTGGGCTTTACGGAGGCCAACATCATTACGGTCTATCTGCTGGCGGTTCTGCTGACCTCCATGCTTACCTCCACCCGAAGCAGCTATGTACTGTCTGCTGTCGGAAGTGTGCTGGTGTTCAATTTCTTTTTTACATCTCCCCGGTTTTCCTTTAAGGTCTATGAACAGGGCTACCCGGTAACATTTCTGATCATGCTGATTGCGGCGCTGATCGTCGGTACGCTGACCGACAGAATGAAAGGGCACACAAAGCAGTCCGCACAAGCTGCTTACCGCACAAATCTGCTTTTGGAAACCAATCAGCTTTTGCAACGGGCGCAGACGGATGAAGATATTCTTCAGGCTGCCAGAACACAGGTTTTCAAATTGCTGGGCAGGGAAGCAACCGTTCTGCCGGGGGTGATCGCCAGCACGAAAGCCAATAAACTGGCATACCCCATCAAAGTGCAGGACAGAATTTACGGTACTGTCATTATCGAGGGCAGCGAACTTTTGGAAGCCTTTGAAAATAGCGTGCTGCTGTCCATCTTAGGCGAATGCGCTTTGGCCTTGGAAAGCAGAAGGAATGCGCTGGAAATGGAAGCAGCCAAGCTGCAGGCAGAAAACGAAAAGCTCCGGGCGAACCTGCTGCGTTCCATTTCTCATGATCTGCGGACACCTCTTACTGCTATCTCCGGCAATGCTAGTATCCTGCTGTCTGACAGCGAGAACCTGGATGCTGATGCCCGGAAGCAGATGTATGAGGATATCTATGATGATTCCGCATGGCTGACAAATTTGGTCGAAAACCTTCTGGCAGTGACCAAAATCGAGGAAGGCCGGATGAAGATGAAAACGGAGCCGCAGCTCGTGGAGGAGATCGTTTCTGAAGCCATGCAGCACATCAGCCGCAAGAAATCCGAGCATATCATAACCGTCAACCACGAAGATGATCTGCTACTTGCCAGGTGTGATGCACAATTGATCGTACAGGTCATTATCAATTTGGTGGACAATGCCATCAAGTATACCCCTTCCGGTTCCCATATTGCCGTCACATCCAAGTGCGAGAATGGCATGGCTGCCATTTCTGTTGCGGATAATGGTCCAGGCATCCCGGACGATGACAAAGAGCAGGTGTTCCAGATGTTCTATACCGGGAGTACCGCTGTTGCCGACAGCCGCAGAAGTCTGGGCCTTGGACTGAGCCTTTGTAAGTCCATTGTGGCTGCCCATGGCGGTGAGATCACGGTCACCGATAACCAGCCCACCGGAACGATTTTTACATTTACCATTCCTACCGGGGAGGTAGCACTCCATGAATAAACCATTGATATTGGTTGTGGAAGACGATTCCACAGTTAGAAACCTCATCACAACGACCCTTAGATCCAATGATTACCGCTATCTCACCGCACCCAACGGTGAGTCTGCCATAGCAAGCGCATCTGCGCAGCAACCGGATATTGTACTGCTGGATCTTGGCTTGCCGGATCTGGATGGAGTTGAGATCATCAAGCGCATTCGCTCCTGGTCCCAGATGCCGATTATCGTCATCAGCGCCAGAAGCGAGGACAGCGATAAGATCGCAGCTTTGGATGCAGGTGCGGACGATTATCTGACCAAGCCTTTCTCCGTTGCGGAGCTATTGGCCCGACTCCGTGTAACCCAGCGGCGGCTGACAGCTACGAATAGTACCCAGGGAGAATCCGTATTCCACAATGGCAAGCTCACGATCGACTACGGCGCAGGCTGTGCCTACCTGGAGGACAGTGCTTTAAAGCTGACACCCACAGAATATAAGCTCCTTTGCCTGCTTGCCAAAAATGCTGGCAAGGTACTGACTCATACATATCTGACCGACAAAATCTGGGGCAGCTCTTGGGAAAGTGACATGGCATCCCTCCGGGTGCATATGGCAACCCTGCGGAAGAAACTTGAAAAGAACCATGACACCCAGTATATCCAGACCCATATCGGCATTGGCTACCGTATGCTGAAAAATGAGTAGATTTGGTTCCTGTTTCCATTTTCGAAATGACCTGGAGCGTATTGGCGACCATGCGGAGAACGTCCATGAGATTGGCATCGAGATGATTGGTAAGAATATCTCCTTCTCCGATACCGCCCGCAGTGGCATCATTATCATGCTCGATACCGTCATGCAGATGTTTGCCATTGCCAAGGACGCTTTTGAGAATCTGCACAGAGAACAATTGCCTGCACTGACCAATCACGAAGAAAATGTTGACCGCATGAAGAAGGAACTGATTGCCAGCCACTTCGCCCGCCTTGCAGAGGGTAACTGCAGCGTTGATGTGAGTCCCTACTATTCCTCTGTAATCGTCGGTCTGGAGCGTGTGGCAGATCACTTGGTCAATGTTGGCTACAGTATCGTAAATCCTACCGGCTCCCAAAGCGAAGAAAACTAATTTAGGTCCGCTATATGCTGAAAGGGTGTTCTTTTCAGAGCATCACAACCCATTGTTTTATTAATGAATTCCTGCAAAAGCCACCGTTTTCACTCCGAAAACGGTGGCTTTTCAAATCTAACCGGCAGTGAAGCTGATTTCTGGTGTTCAAACCACTATATTTCTGCTTCCTTTAGGTTCAATATATTACAGGAGGAAAAATATGCAACCAATAACAATTAAGGAATGTTCGAATGTTATATTAGCGGAGTTTGAGCGTAACCAATACTCCCCAAATACCATGCGGACGAAGATTATCGCATTTAATTGCATAGACAGGTGGTTTTGGGAACACGGAACTTCGTGTTATGACAAGAATATTGCACGGGCTTTTGAAGAGTACGTGTACGGGAGATTTCAGAGAAGTGAAATACAAAAGCCTCAAAAAAACACCCTAATAAATGCAATGAGATACATATCCGAATATGCCGAAGCACGAACCATTACGCTCGCAAACAGAAAAACACCCAGCTTACTATGCAAATACTATTTCGATCTACGAGAAGCTGTAAACCAGAATGAGGAGTGGTCAGCACCGCAGCGAAAGAATATTTCTCATGCCACACATACATATTTACGGTGGTTACAGGACCGTGAAATCAAATCTCTCATGGATGTCAATGAAGAGGTCCTTCGCAAGTACATTATGGAGTGTGCTGACCGATTGACTCCGGGAAGTTTGGACGCCATTCGCCGCAGTTTGAGGCACTTGCATCGATTCCTGTATGAAAAGGGATATACCAAAGACGACTTATCTCCGGTACTCGCATTTTCTACCCCACCTATGCGGCGTATACAGAGGCCAATACCCATTGATGAAATTGCTGCAGTGCTTTCCATCATAGATCGAAACACTCCCACTGGGAAGCGTGACTTTGCAATGATTCTCCTCGCAACTGTAACCGGTTTGCGGTGCGTTGATATCTGCAAGTTGACTTTTCCCGACATTGATTGGATAAATGGTGAGATACGGATCAAGCAGTCCAAGACGGGGAATTATCTTGCGTTGCCATTAACCACGGATGTAGGAGAGGCTGTTAAAGATTACATTCTAAACGGAAGACCATCATCGCAGCTTAATACAGTTTTTCTTTCCGCAAAATCCCCCTACAGAGTTACTCAAACTCATTCATTGCACAACCAGTTTAACCACTATCGGAGCTTGGTTGGGCTCCCCAATTGCCCTATTCACGGCCTACGAAGAGCAGTTGGTACCAATATGGTAATAGCCGGGATTCCTGTGTCCACAGTAGCCCAGGTGCTAGGCCATACCCATATTGCAGCAACTAAGCAGTACATATCTCTGGACAGCGTGCACTTAAAGCAATGTGCGCTGGACTTCTCGCGGCTTCCTGAAAGGAGAACAAAGAAATGAGTTTATTTCAAAGTGTTTTTGCTGACAGATTGAATGAATATGTTGCTTTTCGAAGCTCACTCGGCTTCTCTGATGATCATCAAAGGCATTTATTAAAATTTGATAAATACTGCGTTCAATTCCACCCAACTGTATGTACTTTAACTGCTGATTTGGTCAAAGGATGGATAAAGCATGAGGTCAATTGTCAGCAAGGAGCTATACAGAATAAGCAAGGTGCTATCCGTGGGTTTGCAAAGTTCCTCGGACCAGAGGCCTATTTACTGACTGAAAACTATGATACTCACAAGCGCAATTTTAAGCCGTATCTTCTTTCAGACAAAGAGTTGACTGCGTTCTTCAATGTTGCAGATACTCTAGAGAGACCGTGGGATCCCTTTTACGCTGAATCTGCCGGGGTTTTGTTCCGTTTACTATATACCTGCGGGCTTAGACCTCCCGAGGTTAGAAAGTTAAGGCGCAAAGATATAAACTTTAAAACTGGGGAGCTATTTATAAATCAATCCAAATTGAATAAGGATCGGATTGTTGTAGCCTCTTCTGATATGATCGCACTAATGAAAAAGTACGACAATCGAAGACGTATGTTTTGTGGGAACACGGAGGAATTCTTTATCCACACGAACGGAAAATCTATTTCCGGTGAACAGTTAGTGGATCTTACGCGACTGTGCTGGGAACTGGCCAATCCTGGTCTTTCCCCAGATGATCTTCCTCGTTTGCGGCCATACGACTTTCGTCACCTCTTTGCCTCAACAGTACTGCAAACTTGGATAGATGAAGGCAAAAACCTGTACGCACAGCTTCCATATTTACGTGCTTATATGGGGCACGAGGACTTTCGAGATACGCTGTACTATATTCACATATTACCAGAACGGATTCTTATGTCCAATGCTATCGACTGGGCACAGATCGAATCTGTCGGATTGGAGGACTCAATATGGAACCTATGAATAATCTTTTTACCTTGGTTCATGACTTCTTGATGATCGCCTTGCCAAAAGAAAGAAAAAGCAGCCCCAACACAATACGCTCTTATAAGAAGGCTTTGGAGCTACTTTTTGATTTTGTAAAGGAGCGTAAAAACATACCGTTTAACAAGCTTACCTTTGATGACATAACGCGAGATGTGGTTTCTGAATTCCTGCAACATCTTGAGGAAGACCGAAATTGCAGTGTTTCTACACGAAATCAACGATTACATTGCATACGGGCTTTCTTTCGATATGCAGCACAAGAGGATATTACAGTAGTCAAGCATCTCGCTGAAGTAGAAAAAGTAAAAAAGGCTCGGCAACCTAAACCTTTGGTCGAGCATATGAGCGAAGAAGCCATCCAAGTGATATTGCGTCAACCCGATGTTTCAACAATCATTGGGAAGAGGGATGCATTTCTAATGTTGTTCCTCTATCGAACGGGAATACGCGTTCAAGAGTTAGTGGATGTGAAAATATGCGATATTAGCACAGGCACACATAGCAGCTTAACTGTATGTGGAAAAGGGACTAAAATGCGAACCGTTCCATTGCGAACCGATACTATGAAGCACTTACGACAATACATAGAGCTGTTTCACCCCGGATGCTCACCCTACGCCAAAGATTACCTCTTCTATACAGTTCGGAACGGAATGAAGAAGAGAATGACAGAAGACAATGTTCGCTGGCTGTTACGGAAATACGGCACAGCAGCTCGCCAGGAATGCCTTGAGGTTCCCGAGAATGTACATCCGCATTTGTTTCGGCATTCACTGGCCATGTCATTATATCGAAATGGTGTGGACCTGTCTTTAATTTCCCAGTGGTTGGGACATGCCAATATAGAAACCACTTTAATATATGCTCATGCTGATACCGAAATCAAACGGCAAGCGATTGATCTTGCGATACCGGAGGGAACACCGCTAAAGCAATGCGTCAATTCCACCCGCTATACTGTTAATGACGAAATTCTGCTCAAACAGTTGTGTGGCCTACGGTAATACCTTTGTTATCAGGAGAGATAAAGATAAATGCTGCTGTGTTTCAGCAGCATTTATCGCAGATTTATGATAACAAGATATTACTGATAAGACGCGTTATCACAAATTTGTGATAAGGCATCAAAAGGCATGAATTGTTTTGCTCTTTGAGAATTGGACATGGGTATCCGCTGTTTCCTTCTAGCCACTGCGATGACCGCCAATCTGGAGGTTGCGCTCCCGCCCTGTTGCAGCCGGATCAAAGTTTATGCCTTTCAGTATGGAATTCTTGCCGTATTTTGCTCGAATCCCAAGCATTGTCTCCTACAGAGCCTTATCCCGAAGCTGCTTTGTTGTATCCTCAAACATGTTGAGCTGCAGTACTCCCCTGTCCTCTACCACATTATTGCAGGAAAGGCATACTCTCCGGATTACAAAGCGAGGATCCACAATTCTGTGATACAGGGTTTCGATTGCCGGAACCAGCATGGACGCAATATTCGTTTCAGTGGCAAGCTTTGCAGTGCCTCCTGCGCCGGGAACACCCTGGGTATAGGAATAACCGACATACAG
>JBGVLR010000021.1:0-5783 GCA_045124375.1 Acetatifactor sp. | reverse complement strand
CTTTTAACGAAGGAGGATATGCACTATGGCAATTTATCATTGCAGTATCAAAATCATTAGCAGGAGCGATGGAAAATCGGCAGTTGCTTCTTCTGCCTACCGCTCCGGCGAAAAGCTCATGGATGACCGCATAGGTCTTGTCCATGACTTTACCCAAAAGCGTGGTGTGGTATTTACAGAGGTTGCACTTCCGGCACACGCTCCGCCGGAATATGCTGACCGGAATATATTATGGAATGCGGTGGAAAAGGTAGAAAAGAAATCCAATGCACAGCTTGCAAGAGAAATCGAAGTGGCACTTCCAAAGGAGCTTTCAAGGGAATGTCAGATTGAGATTGTAAGAAGGTATGTGCAGGAGAATTTTGTTTCTGTTGGCATGTGTGCCGACTGGGCATTGCATGATAAGAGTGATGGTAATCCCCATGCTCACATTATGCTGACCATGCGTGGCATCAAGCCCGATGGCACATGGGCACAGAAGGAAAAGAAGATTTATTCCCTTGATGAAGCAGGAAACCGCATTCCGCTCATTGACCCGGCTACCGGAGAGCAGAAGCTCGGGAAACGGAATGAAAAGCTGTGGAAACGCATCACAGCAGAACCAAATGACTGGAACGACCACAGCAAAGCGGAAATCTGGAGAAAGTCATGGGCAGATATCTGTAACGAATATCTGTCTTTGGAACAGCAGATTGACCACAGAAGTTACAAACGGCAGGAGCTGGATTTGGAGCCGACCATCCATGAAGGGTATCGTACCCGGAAGATGGAGAAGGCGGGCTTTGTTTCCAACCGCTGTGAATACAACCGCATTGTAAGAAAGTTAAATGACATGAAAGGTAAGTGGCTTCTTACAGTGAAGGAATTACAGAAAACCATTATGGAGAGAGGACGGATTTTATATGAACGAATTACAGGATACTTTAGAGGAAATCATGGAGATTTTCAAATGTCAGGACAATATGCTGGACATTCTGGAAGACCAGCAGCATCAGCTGGAGCAGTTGAAATCGGTGAATTTGAAACAGCAGGAATTGCTGGAGAAATTAAATGCCGAGAACAGGAGGCTCTCAGCCGAAAATCGGAATCTGATCATACAGAATCAGAAATTAGTAACACAGAACAGACAATTGCAGGAATTATGCAAAGGCTAAAAGAGAAAGCGAGGGATCGTGATGAACGAATCAGAAAACTTATGGAACGCAGACAGTCTTTTGAAGCTGTCGGAGGACTTACAGGTGGAGAACGAGCAGTACCGCTTACAGTTGGCACAAAAGGAGAATCAGATACAGACGCATTTATCCGATGTGCAAAAGCTGAAATCGCAGATACTCTCCATGCAATCGACGATAGCAGAGCAAGGGCAAGAGATTCAGAAGTTGAACGCTCATATCGCCAGATTAGCCGAGAGCGACTTGGTATTGTTGGAGAACAAGAAGCTGGCAGAAGCGAATCAGAAGCTACTGGTAGAGAACCAGAAGGCTCAGAATACCTTCAAAGAAGCCAAGACAAAGACAGAGGACGCTAAGAAAATCCTTGCAGACGCCAAAGCATTAAATGGTACTTTTGATAAGCGTGTTAACGAAAAGGTAAGTCGTGTAAAGCGGAATATGGAAGCTGATATGAAGGGCAGGTTGCAGACCGCACTTCAGAAGCAGACCATAGCATTAAGTATCTGGACATGGGCATTCTGTTTTATCTGTATGATACAAACAGGGTATATCATTTTTATGAATCAGGATATTACAAGAACGATTCCCCGGTGGTTTATAAACCGTTGGGAGAATGGTTGTGATATAGCTGTAATGATTGCCCGATTGTATCAATGGTGCTATGGGTATCTTACAAATTATATGCATTCTTATGTTGCGATTGGTGTTGTGGCTCTTGTGACTATTGGAATTGTAGCAGTCGGATTTGTATTGCTTAGAAATGTGTTTGACTGGCTTGGCGAGAAGTGGCATGACCGCTGGCAGTATTATGAGGTTTACGGCGAGATACGTTTGAGAAAGGTGGTGTCAGTTGCTTTATGTATTGTCAGTGTAACTTTTGCATTGATTGCCGGGAAGTATATTCCGCTAGATATCAATGTAGTGAGCTGGTGGCTTGGCTTTTCGATCGGACTGAATCTTTTGTATCATGATTGTGTTATAAAATGAATCATTAAGCTACCCCAAAACTACTCCCACGGGCAGATAAAATATGCTCGTGGGAGGGTAATATACAAAGGCTCAAACTGAAATTTGTCTCTTTATACTAAATCAATTGACATTTTTTCTAAATAATCTCTGCTTAAATGCCCTGACCTTAGCACCATAACGACTTGACATTATTAATCCTGCCAAAAGCATTCCTATTGCCAATCCTTGTGCAATATCTGCTACTGTTTTTACAACAAAATAATCAGTATAAACCACAGTGTCTCTTATTATAGTATACAGTAGGAATAGAGCCATGGCGATTGCGTTGCATAATCGTACACGCTTGTTGTACCTCTCCGCTTCTGTATTTGTATAATCTACTGCCTGCAAAACGGTTTCTTTCATTTTTTTATCCATATTCTCACTTTTCCTTTCACCATTAAGAATCTCTCTAAGGTCAACTTCATAATAATCGGATATTTCAATTAGAATGTCTAAGTCCGGCATATTATTTCCATTTTCCCAACGAGATATTGTTCTGTTTGATACGCTAAATTGTTCCGCAAGTTGTTCCTGAGTTACCCCTTTTTCCTTACGTAGTTCTTTTAAGAACCCTCCTATTTTTTTCTGGTCCATATGCTGTTGGTTCCTCCTTTCAAACAAAACATATCAAATCTACTGGTAAGAAAACATGACACAAAGTGAGAAATGCCCCATTTTACTACCAGACACACTATGTCTACCTTTATTTTAGACCGTAAAATTCAAAGTTTCGCTCTCGTCGAACATATCAATTATATTATGATATATACAATTTCTCCACCGATTTTTTATGCTCAATTAAAATACAAAAGCGGAGCAGTTTCCTACTCCACTTCTGATACTACCTTGCCCCTCTGTCATTTTTATGTTTGTGGCTCTGTCTGCTATTTTCCCGCTCCTTTACTTCCTGTTGCTTCCTCTGCAATCTCGCTTTCATACTGTCCGCTTCTGCCTTATTTCCGGTCTGCTGTTCCCACTTTGCAACTGCCGACTGATAATCTGCATATTCCGCTTTAGAAGCCTTAAATTCAGCCAAGAACTCCTTCACATTCTTATAGCCATAACCCTGCACGATACTTGATAGGTACTGTTTCATATTGGCTATCTGTGTCTTTAGCTGTTCTGCCTGCTCCTGCAACGCCTTACGCTGTTTTGCCTTGAAGATGCCCTTTGCTCCGGCAAGCTCCTTCTCCACATTCGCAAGCTGCCTCTCCCTTTCATAAATGGCTGTATTCTGCTTCTCCAGCTTATGATAAATATCCGCAAGCCTTGGATACTTTGAAGCAAGTGCCGACTTCTTCGGCATTTCCGGAACAGACTCACTCTTGGCTTTCACAAACGGCTTTACCCTCTTAACAGGTGTCTGCTCCGGCTCTGCCTTTACAGCCGATTCAGCGCCCTTATCTGCCTTTTGTGAAGCTATCTTAAACACCTTGCCAATGAGTAGCTCTAACGCATAAATAGCGGTCATAATCAAGCTTTTTAGCAGTGCTGGATTTCTTCCCGACTTCTGAATGGAAGCCTTTACTTTCTGTCCGATTTCGCTTTGCTTCACTTCCAAAATCTGTCCCTCCGGCACACCGCTAATCAACGCCCTGTCCACCGTCTGATTCCACATGGTACGGTACTGATTATCCGTGCGTATCTGCTCCGCTTTGGGATTGTTCTTGCCAATCTTTTTCATAGGCAGATACACACCGTTTCTGTCAAAAACCTTGAGCTTTTGCTTGTCATCTTTTACATAAATATTGATAAGGTCAGTGTAGGAGCGTTTCACTTCATCAAGGAAGCTGTCGCTCTTAAATCGGCTGTCTTTTATGGTAAAAAGATTACGCTCATATACTTCGCCCTTGGGAATGATTTTACAGCCGCTCCGAAGCTGTCCGGCTCATAATCCACAAAACTTTCCGGCAAAGCAATGATAAGCTCCCTGGCTTCAATACAGGTTCCCTTCGTTCCGCTTTCCCTAAATTCCTCTTGATTGCACTTGGCAAGCTCCCTCCAAAATTTGCGGTCAGTTGTTTCATAAACTGCATACAGATTTTCCTGCCTTGCTTTGCTCGATATATAGCTGATTCTGCCTTTCACATTAGGCAGTTTTGACATCTGTATAAATGAATTTCTTACAATAGGCATTGCCCCCTTTCTTTGAAAAATGATAGCGTTTTTTTGCTATCGTGAGTGGATGCTTAGGCATCCGTTTACGAACCCATTGCCGTATCCGGCACAACAGCCCTACAAGGGCATATTCAGCTCGATGCAATCGCGAAATACACAGAGCATAAAACGAAGTTTTGTGCGATGGGTGTATTTCGCTCTCATACGCCGAGGGCTTGTGAATGTAGTCCGCTTTTGCCATTACATCCTAATCCGTCATTCTCCTTAAGTGATATATACAGGAGCGTGCCACGCTCTTGTTTTATACATTTAAAAGAAAAATTACCATCGAAAGCTTTGGTGCATTCCCACCTTTTCTAGATACTCCTGCCTTGCCTTTTCCCGTTCTTCCTCAGTTGGTGCAGTCTTATATTTTGTATATAAATCCCGCTTTACCATTGCTTCAAATTTCTTCTCCAAACCTTTCTTTATCTTTGGTAAAACATCATCCATTTCCAATAAATGATATTTCACAAGTGCAACAAATAATTCTTCAGAAATCTGTATATTTTTCAATCCCATCAATCCATCCTTTCCATTATCATCCATGACGGTTATGACGATAATGACGATATTTTTCACACCGACACCGATATATAAAATACCGTCACAACCGTCATATATCGTCATATCTGCGATTGTAATAATTCTAATTTTATAATTCGTCCGGTGCATTTTCTGTTGCTCGCATAATGAATACCATAATTCACAAACAACTGCTCTGCTCCAATGTTCAGTTTCCTTGTAAGTACATTCGGCTGTATATCCAAATCCGGCAGAAGCTGTAACAGTTCGGAAGCTGTTCCGCTCCACTCTGGCTGTTCCTCTGAAACCACCTTTGCAATAACTTCCAGTATCGGATCAATAGGATCTTTCCAAAGCTCTGTTTCTGCCTTTGTCAGTTTCCACACACATTGCTCCCTATCAAAATCCAGAAGCAACCGTTGGTCTTGTTGGTCACGCCCTGCCACCTCCAAAACAGCCTTGTTATCCGTCCTCTTTTCCTTCTGCATTACAAACGCTCCGTCCGCAGCTCCTAATAGTCCGTTTGTACCGGAAATCATATCAAAGCTGTCAGAGGACTCCATCTTTCTTGTATGGTGTACCACTAACAGACAGACACCATATTCATCACTAAAGGCTTTCAGCTTGGTTACAATCTCATAATCGTTTGCATAACTGAATTTATCTCCACCAACTTCCCTTACCTTCTGCAAAGTATCAATGATAATCAATCTTGCGTCCGTATGCTCCTTTACAAACTGCTTTAGCTGTTCTTCCAACCCTTCATTTAAGTTCTTGGATTGTGTAGCAAAATAGAAATTTTCACTGCTTTCCATACCAAACATTCTCGATAAACGCTTCTGCAGTCTCGCATAATCATCCTCAAGGGCAAGGTATAAAACTGTACCCTTTCGTACCGGATAATCCCATAAGTCAATC
>JBGVLR010000020.1:0-40291 GCA_045124375.1 Acetatifactor sp. | reverse complement strand
TGTGGCTCCAACGAAAGCTACTTTTTCACCGGGATGAATGACGAAACTTACATCCTTTAGGATATAATCATCTTTTTCATAGGCAAACCATACATGCTTGAATTCGATTCTTCCCTGAATCTGTACGGGTAACGGCTTATCAGGATTTACGATTTCCGGCTTCTCATCCAGAATGCTGAAGATCTTCTCGGCGGAAGCAAGAGAAGACTGCAGTGTGCCGAACTGCTCAGCCAGTTCCTGAATGGGCTCGAAGAAGGAACTGATGTAGCTGATAAAAATGAACAGTGTTCCAAGGGATAACGTGCCGCTTAACACATAGGAGCTTCCGGTACCGATAACGATGATCATGGCCACAATGGAAATCAGGTATATGGAAGGACGGAAGATGGCAAAAGTCATGACCTCACGCCAGTTAGCGCGGAACAATTCCTGGGACTTATGCTCGAATTCCTCATATTTTTCTTCCTCTCTGGCAAAAATCTGAATCAGCTTCATTCCGGAGATATGTTCGGACAGGAAAGTATTCAGCTCCGTAATCTTGTTACGTGTCATCTGGTAAGCTTTCCTGGACATATAACGAAAGAAGAAGGTCAGTACCGTTACCACCGGAAGCAGCAGGAAAGAGACCAGAGCCATACCTGCATTGATGGATATCATGACAACTGCATAGCCGATAATTTTCACCACATTCTTAAACAGCTTTACCAGAATCGTGGTAAACAGCTCGTTGACCGCTTCTGTATCATTGCTGACGCGGGTCACCAGCTTTCCCACAGGTGTGGTATTGAAGAAGTTAAGGGACAGACTGTGGATATGCCCGAAGACTTCTTCCCTCATGCGGTAAATGATGCTTTGTCCCATGCGCTGGAGCATCCAGGTATCGACTGCGTTTAAAGTAAAGCCCACAAGCAGCATCAGCAGATAAAGGGCAGCTGCCTTCAGGATACCGGAGAAGTCGAAACGGCGCAGTTCTTTCAAATCATCAGTGCTTAACAGGCTGGAACGGGTCTCGGCATAAGTCTGTAAGGTGGAGTTGTCTGCATTTGCAAGCAGTTGTGTCTCTTCCCAAGTCAGATTCTCGGCCATGTAATACTGATCCTGATAGAGAAGAATCTGGTAGTAGGTATTGTCAGTGGAGAGATTTTCAGCGCTTGCATCTTCGGAATTCTCATCTTCGGAATTCTTATCTTTGGTTTCTTCATCTTTAGGATTTTCATTGTCAAGCGGTACCCTGGCCAGATACAGCTCTCCATAGGAAACGGTTTCCGGCGTGCTTTCGTCTGCTACATAATATGGTCTGTAATATCCATTGATATAGTCATCGATGGCATCTCCGATAATAATAGGGCGGTAAAGCTCAACCACGATGATGAGCAGTACCAGAAGGGTGGCAGCAGTCATTACCCATTTATGAGGTTTTAAATATCCAAGTAATCTTTTCATGCGTGTTCCTCCTGCAGTGCAGCCCGTTCTTCACCGATAGCGGCTTCCAGCTGCTGTTTCTCGAACATATCCCGGTAGATGCCGCCCTTTTCCATCAACTGGCTGTGATTACCGATCTCACGGGCCTCTCCGTCATCCAGAACCATGATGATATCAGCATTCTGAATGGTAGAAATACGGTGGGCAATGAGAATCGTAGTCTTGTCTACACGGTTCTTCTTCAGATTGGTGAGAATCTGTTCCTCGGTATCGGTATCGACGGCTGACAAAGCATCATCCAGGATCAGGATGGGGGCATCTTTCATCAGGGCGCGGGCAATAGAGCTTCGTTGCTTCTGACCACCGGATAAGGTGACGCCACGTTCTCCTACGATCGTCTCATAACCATCCGGGAAAGAGACAATGTTCTCATGAATGCAGGCGGCACGAGTAGCCTTAACGATACGGTCCATATTTTCATCCTCCGCGCCGAAGGCAATGTTAGACTTTAAAGTGTCGGAAAACAGGAAGTTATCCTGAGGCACGTAGGCGATATTTTCCCTCAGTGTCTTTAAAGGAATCGTATTGATGTCCCGCCCGTCCAGCAGAATCATGCCGGGTTTGGTATTGTACAGATGGAGCAGGAGATTGACCAGAGTGGATTTACCGTTTCCTGTCCGTCCGATGACAGCCAGCGTGGTGCCGGCAGGAACCTCCAGATTGATATCCTTTAAGGTGGGCTCGCTGTGACCACGGTGAATGAAAGTCAGGTGTGAGAAGGTGATATTTCCCTGCAGCTTGTCCACATCCTGCGTCTCCTCGGTATCCTGAATCTCAGGCTTTTCATCGAATACATCCTGGATACGGCGGATGGAAGCGGCACCCTGAGAGAACATATTAATGGCATCCCCACATGCCAGCATAGGCCATACCAACATGTTGATATACTGATTAAATGCGACGAAACGTCCCAAAGTAATCTCTCCGATCAAAGCCAGATAACCGCCATATACCAGAGTCACCAGACTGCTGAGACCGATAATGACATCCAGGAGAGGCATGACGATAGCCTGCAGCTTTACCACATGCAGGTTCTTATCCATCGTATTGCGGTTGGCACGGGCAAATTCCTGCATCTGGGCACGCTCTCTGACAAAGGCCTTGATCACACGGACACCGGAAAAGCTTTCCTGCACAAAGTCTGTCAGGTCAGACACCGCCTCCTGACGGGCCTTGTATCTGGGATGCATGATCTTACCATAATAAATTTCTCCGATACAGATGATGACCATGGGAATCAGTGCCAGCAGTGTCAGCTTTACGTTGACATAGTTCATCATCTGAAAGATAACCATGACCGTCATCACAGTGGCATCAAAGACGCAGATGATAGCAGGTCCGATGGACATACGTACTGCATTCAGGTCGCTGGTAAAACGGGTCATCAGATCACCTGTCTTATGCTCGTTATAATATTCTACACTCATTTTCTCGAGGTGACCGAACATATCGTTACGAAGTTCCTTCTCGATGGAACGGGCAGCTCCGAAGATAAAAAATCTCCACAGAAAACGTCCGATAGCCAGCGTCAGACCCAGCAGAAAAATCTGAAGCAGGCACAGCTTTACATCGTCCCAGGTAAAGGTATGGGCAGTTAACCCATCTGTAATGGAACCGGTGAGCTTCGGAATGAACAGGTTGGCAAAATCCACTACGAAAAGTGTGATAATGCCGGCTGCATATTGAAAACGATGACGTTTGATGTACTTTGCAATAAACTGAAATGAGTTCAAAACATTCTTACCTCCCTTTTTCGCGTATCTACTATTTTAGTGCTTTTGGAAGAAAGATGCAATATATATTTTACTGCATGAAAAAAGAGGAAGGAATGCCAACGGCAGTCCCTCCTCCGATAATGCAAAGCCTGACCTATTTCTCGATCGCAGCAGTTCTCTCATTGATTTCTTTTATGATGTTAATATCAAACTTCTCTTCACGGTTGTAGGTATATAATCCGTTGATTTCCTGTTCGATATCATAAAGCTGCGTATAGCAGAAGCCGAAGATATCTTCGTTATCCAGCATAGCATCGGTAAGTCCCTTGTAACGGGCGAAGAATTCTTCTTCTGACTGGGGAGCCTGACCGTAGCCCCAACCTTCTGTGGCGTTCTTGACCCATCTGATTCCGCCGTATTCACTGATGAAGATAGGTTCTCCGTGATATGCCTGGCAGAAGAAAGGCGCAATACCGCTGTTTGACTGATAACTCTTTGCAGGACTGGTTTTGAAGAAAGCAGAGTCTTCTTCGATACAGTCGTTGGATTCTCTGGCAAATTTGGTGAAAGCATCCCAACGTTCTTTGAATGTAACTGTGTTCTGGTCGTAATCGTGGATGTCATAAATCTCTGTGGCAGCATGGAAGTTTCCGCTGGTATCAACACAGGGTCTGGTAGGATCCAGCTGCTTGGTTAAGCCGTAGATGCTGCTGATGACAGCATTTTTGGCTTTGTCTTCATAATATCCCCAGGTCTCGTTGAAAGGACACCAACCGATAATAGCCGGATGGTTGAAGTCACGGTCAACGGCTTCGTGCCATTCTCTCATGTAGATTTCTGTGGCAGTAAGGTTGGAGTGGTCCAGTCCCCAGTTAGGATATTCACCCCATACAAGATATCCCAGTCTGTCGCAGTGATATAAGAATCTGGGCTCAAATACTTTCTCATGAAGTCTTGCACCATTAAAACCTGCTGCATAGGAAAGCTTGATGTCTTTTATCAAGTCTTCTTCAGTGGGAGCGGTATAGATGCCGTCCGGATAAAAGCCCTGATCCAGTACCATTCTTTGGAATAAAGGCTTATCGTTAAGCAGATATTTCTTGCCTTCAAAACGGGTGGTACGCATGCCGAAGTAACTCTTTACGGAGTCTTCCCCATAAGTAAGATACAGGTCGTAAAGGCCGCCTTTGCCGGCTTCCCAGAGATGGAGTTCGGAAAGCTCAAGTACGGTACTGAAAAATCCGCCTTTTGAAGTAATGGATTTCTCTGCAACGGTCTTGCCTTCCCATTCAGCCTTCAGGGTAAGGGTGCCGGCACCTTCTGTCATACCTGTTACAGTAAGGCAGGAGTTGGCAGGGTCAGCATAATATTTGGCGGATTTGATGTAAGCCTGAGGAACGAATTCCAGCCATACAGTCTGCCAGATACCGGTGGTTCTGGTGTAATCGCATCCGGAGGAAGCATAACAATGAGCCTGTTTTCCCTTGGGCTGCAGGCCGCTTCTGACATCATCCTTTACAGCAACAAAGATGGTATTTTCTCCTTCTTTTACATATTTGGTGATATCAAAAGAGAAAGAGGTGTAGCCGCCCTGATGATTTCCTACGTAAGTATTGTTGACATACACATCTGTGGTATAGTCAACAGCTCCGAAGTGGAGCAGTGTTCTGTCGGTTGCTTCTTTCTCTGTCAGTGTAAAGGTTCTTCTATAAGCAACACCATTGATAAAGTCAGTGTAGCCGATACCGGAAAGTTTGCTTTCCGGGCAGAAAGGAACGATAATTTCCTTATCAAATTTTTCTTTTTCACAAAGCTTTCTGGCAATGGCGCTGGCACCAAAATCGAATTCGAATTCCCAGGTTCCGTTCAGGTTCATCCAGTTTGCTCTTTCCCACTGTGGCCAGGGGTGTTCTGCGCGAGGTATGCTCATTTTTTGTCTCCTTTTCTCCTAAAAATAATTGTTTTACAGTTCTGACATAGCGTGATAGATATGTAAACCGCGAAGGGACTAAAAGAACCGGAGATTCTTTGCTGATGAACGCGGGCAGAACTGTTGCATGTCTTATTATAGAAGATTAATTGGGAGAGATAAATACAGGATTTTTAAATAAAAGTTAGGAAAACACGCATCTGTTGTATCTAAGAGTGATGGCTGATGAAAAGGGCGGTGAAGAAGCAGCGGAAAGCAACATAGCCTGAAATATTACCGATATGCGGAAATACTTCAGGCTATATGATTGATTATAAGGCTATTTCAAATGAGAGTTATTTTACATATTTCTCCAGAGTGGCGGTAACTGCACCGACACCGGAAGACAGCTCGGCAAAGTAAGCTTTAACCTGGTCAGCCATACCGATGGCAATCAGGTCTACACCGAAGATCTTCTCGTTGCGAAGCAGTGCATCCAGACCGGACAGATCCTTGGGCTCCCGGGACAAAGCATAACCGGCAACATAAGGAGTTACGGCATCCAGAAGAGGATCAGGGCTTAAGGTAAATGCGTTGCCGTTGTCATCGATGGCCATCAGATAACGCAGCCAGCCTGCAAATACAAGA
Organism: Acetatifactor sp.; assembly: GCA_045124375.1. Lineage (GTDB taxonomy): Bacteria > Bacillota > Clostridia > Lachnospirales > Lachnospiraceae > Acetatifactor. The sequence continues at coordinate 34,537 of JBGVLR010000020.1, read as the reverse complement.
GGGATCAGCTTCAAGTCAGCTACATTTAAATCCTCACGATTTAAGTAAGCCTTGATGGTTTCGCCAAAACGGATAGCCAGCTTCTGAGAGGTATCGGTAGCAATACGCTGAGGAGTATCCGGCATGAACGGATTCGGGATACGCATGGTCACAACGGTATCGATGAATTCCTTGGGATTCAGGATGCCGGGATCTACTACTACAGGAAGTCCTTCCACATAACCGATGGTCTCAACCAGTTTCTTTAACAGAGGATTCTTCATTTCCTCAGAGATCAGCTGATAACCAAGCAGGCAGCCGTAGACAGCCAGTGTGGTGTGCAGAGGATTTAAGCAGGTGCAGACCTTCATCTTTTCTACTTTATCTACAGTCTCACGATCAGTGTAGATAACACCGCCTTTTTCCAGAGCAGGTTTGCCGTTGGGGAAATGATCTTCGATTACCAGGTATTCACATTCCTCGGCATTTACGAAAGGAGCAATGTAGGTATTCTTGGAAGTAACGACTGCATCCAGTCCATCGATGCCGTCTTTGTTAAGCATAGCTTCTACGGAAGCATCCGGTCTGGGGGTGATCTTATCGATCATGCTCCAGGGATAAGATACAGACTCAGGATCTCTTACATAAGCTGCAAAACCTTCCTCAGCCAGACCGGCCTTACACCATGCATCTGCGAAAGCAGTTACGGCAGCAGCCAGCTTGTCACCATTGTGAGAACAGTTATCCATACTTACCATAGCAATAGGAAGCTTGCCGTTTAAATAACGATGATACAGCAGGGAGACTACCTTACCAAGATAACTTGCAGGTTTCTCGGGACCCTTGCCGAAATCTGCTTCGATAGCAGGCAGAATATTGCCTTTAGGGTCGGTTACAGCATAACCTTTCTCTGTAATGGTAAAGCTTGCCATCTGAAGAGAGGGAGCAGCAAAGATTTCTTTCAGGCGATTGTACTCAGTTTCATTGCTGCTGTCTAAGATCAGGGACTCCATGATGCTGCCTACGATGGTCTTGTCCACGGTATTGTCTGCTTTCAGAGTTGCCAGGATGGACAGATTGTCGTGAGGACGGTACATTTTCTCAATAATTTCATAGTCAAAGCCTTCTACGGCGATGATACCGGTGTCCAGAACACCTTCATTTAACAGGTTCTGTGCCACATTACACTGGAAAGCACGGAAGATATTGCCGGCACCGAAGTGAATCCAGGTGGGTTCTGCCTTGGTTTTGGCAGATACTTTTTCATAATCAAAGGCAGGAAGACGATAGCCGGCAGCTTCGAATGCCTGACGATTCTTCAAAATTCCATTTAATGTAAGTTCCATGACAAAAGACTCCTTTTCATTTCTGAGACGGCGGCAGACTTAAAAGTTCTGCCGCCCATTGAACCATTATTTATTCTTGTGCTGCTTGTCGATAGCTTCCCACAGGCCGTTTAAGTAGCAGGCACCCAGGGCTCTGTCGTACAGACCGTAACCGGGCATAGCAACTTCGTCCCAGATCATACGTCCATGGTCAGGTCTGATCGGTCCGCTGAATCCGGTCTCATACAGTGCACGCATGATTTCGTACATATCGAAAGTACCATCGCTGGACAGATGAGCAGCTTCTTCGAAGTCGGTAGGAGTGTTGAACTTCAGGTTACGCACATGTGCAAAATGAATTCTGCCTTCCAGGGAACGGATCATATCAGGCAGATCGTTCTCCAGATTGGTGCCGTAGGAACCGGAACAGAAGGTAACACCATTGTGAGGGTTGTCAACCATCTTCATCATGCGCAGGATGTTGGTCTTGTTGATGATGATACGAGGCAGTCCGAATACGCTCCATGCAGGATCATCGGGATGAATAGCCATGTTGATGTCATACTTGTCACATACAGGCATAATGCGCTCCAGGAAGTACTTCAGGTTAGCGAACAACTTTTCATCATCTACATCCTTGTACATTTCGAACAGTTCTTTTACACGAGCCATACGCTCAGGCTCCCAACCGGGCATTACGGTACCGTTCATGTCACCTGCGATGGATTCGAACATCTTCTCAGGATCCAGTGCATCAACAGCTTCCTGAGTATAAGCCAGTACGGTGGAACCATCGGGACGCATACGTGCCAGTTCGGTTCTGGTCCAGTCAAATACAGGCATGAAGTTATAACATACCAGGTGAATGTCAGCCTGTCCGAGACGCTCCAGAGTAGTGATATAGTTGTCGATATATTTATCTCTGTCGGGAGTACCGATCTTGATGGCATCATGAATGTTAACACTTTCGATACCTGCCAGCTGTAAGCCTGCATCCTCGATCTCTTTCTTCAGTGCCAGGATATCTTCCATCTCCCATACTTCACCGGGAGTGGTGCCGTACAATGTGGAGATTACGCCGGTTACACCGGGAATCTGTCTGATCTGCTTCAGGGTAACGGTGTCATATTTGCTGCCGTACCATCTTAATGTCATCTGCATAAAAGTAACCCACCTTTCTTGCTTTCTGTCTCAGGAAAGCCATTCATTTTTCTCTCATTTTGAAGTGTAACCACTTCGGATGATATTAGTATAAAATGATTTGAAATGCATGATAAGAGAATATATTGCTTGAAATCATGCAAAAATTGCTTTATTATAAAAATAGACCAAAAATCGTGGATAATAGAGAGAAAAGATATCAAAAAGCAACGAAAATAAGAGGTGAAGAAGCCATGGAAGAAGCTAACAGAGAACAGGCACCGGCCAAACCATTACTGCCGGACAGGAGCAGACGTGCCCAGATCCGGAGAATGGAAGCGACAGATGAACGTCAGTATATGATGAGCGATACTTACGAGGTGTATGAAAAGCAGGGGGCGCCCACCGGTGCGGCTACTTTTCACTACCACAGCTTCTATGAGATCATCTATGTGCTGGAAGGAGAGTATTCTTCTATGATCGAAAATCAGACGTATCATATGAAGAAGGGGGATTTTCTGCTCATAGACAGCAACGTGATGCACAAGTACCATTATGTAGAGAAAAAACACGATTCGTCAAAGCGCATTATCCTCTGGATTACCAGAAAGATGCTGGACGAGCTTTCTGCGGGAGGTCTGGATCTGGGGGGATGTTTTACCAAAAGCGCGACGCAGGGTTCCTGTGCGTATCATTTTCCGGCATATTATGAAGAGCAGCTGAGAGGCTATCTGATGAAACTGGCCATGTCGGAGATGATGGATGTGGAGCTGCCGGGGGCTAAACCTGTGCTGGATCGGGGATATCTGACGCTCTTTTTCGTATATCTGAATGCCCTTTGTAATAGGAAAGAATACCTCTTTGCAGCAGAGGAAATGGTGGTGCACCCCATGGTAGACACCATTTCTGCCTACATTGATGCCCATATCAGCGAACCGATCCTGGTAGAAGAACTGGCAGAACAGGTGCATATGAGCAAATATCATTTCCTGCGCAGATTCAAGGAATTGACCGGAGTGACTGCCCACACCTTTATCACCAACAAAAGGCTGATCAAAGCCTGCGAAGGCTTGAAGGCGGGGCAGAGCATCACTCAGGTTTACCAGAACTCGGGGTTCTGTGATTATTCTTCTTTCTTACGAAATTTTAAAAATGCATTCGGTGTGGCTCCGGGAAAGTACAAGGATTACTATTAACCCGGCTCTGAGATTCTGGTGACTCCCACATAGATATCGGAGATTTCATACCAGGTAGGGTAGTCGACTACACCTGTCTGGGGCAGGTCGAAGATGCCCTGAAAGGTGCGGACTGCATCAGCCGTAGCGGAACCGTAGATGCCGTCTGCCACTACGCGGGGAATGGCAGGATAATCACGTGCGATACGGTTTAGCTGTGTCTGCAGCTGACGGACTTTGTCTCCGGAGGAACCGATCGTCAGGTCATATCCGGGCCAGGAGGATGGGACGCCGGATATGACTTCGGCAGTATTGATATACATATCATTACCATAATAATAATGGATGATATCGATGGCGGAATAGCCCTCGTCTCCAAGGAATTTGGAGCCCCACTGGCTTAATCCGGAGCAGGTCACCCTCTGACCGTCACAGTAAGAGGTGAAAATAGGCTGCCTGACACCGGGACGGGACAGGTAATTGGCAAAAATATTGTCAACCAGATAGTCGATATTCTCATAAATATTCCTGCCGTAGACCCATTTCTGGTCGTAGGCAGTGGAAGAAGTGATGGTAAAATCGTAGCCCTGATTGCGGTACCACTCTGTATAAACTCTGTTCAGCGTAAAGGACATAATGACAAGGATATTGGCATAAAGCGTGGATTCCGGCCAGGTGGAGTAGATTTCACAGGAGGCTACATTTTTGATATAGTCCTTGTATCTTACCCAATAATTGGGAGCAGTAGAATCCATTGGCACGCCATCATGCACGATGACGTATTCCGGCACCACCACTCTTGACAGGACGATTTCACCTGTCTCGGCCATGGGCTTGATCTCATCCTCCGGAATCTTGGGCGGATATTCGCCGAACAGCGTATGGACGGGGATATCTACCAGCTTCTCCTCTTTTTCCGGAGTCATAGGATTCATACGGATAGGCTGTAAGGACAGCTGATCTGCGAAAATTTCGGAGCCTGTGACAAGTACCGGCTCATATCCTCGGGCAGTTACCTGAATATTGTATTCGGAATAAGGCTGGTTGACCGGCTCCGGCTCCAGGGACCAGCTGAGGGGCGGAGCCGGCAGTTCTATCGTCTGGGTCTGACCGGACCTGTCGGTGGTCAGCGTCTCGATGGGCGATTCAGGGTCTCCTGTGTAGGAGATGACTACGGTAGCATTGGCTATCGGGGACTGATCCAGGGCGGAAACCACACTGATCTTCAAGGCACCGGCATATTGGGTGTTGATGGTGGCGGGAGGCTGTTGCTGCTGTGCTGCGCCGGGTTGCTGTGGGCTGGCAGGCTGCTGTGCCGCACTGGGTTGCTGTACCGCACCGGGCTGCTGTTCTGTACCGGGGCCCTGGGACATGGTGGTCTCACCTGCGAAGGCCGGCGCTGCGGGATCACCCATTTGTAAAGCACTGTTTTCCTGCTCTTTCATAATCTCGGAAGGAGAAGGAATGCGTGAAATATATGTTGGATATTCGGACATAATCATAACCTTGGGTTATCGTTAATTTATGTATATGCAGAATAGTGAAATTATGGAACCTTATCTTTGACATTTTTTCAGAAAGTAGTATACTAGGCTAAAAGGAGACAGGTGCTTATGTTGAACATTTTTTTGGAGATATGCCGGAGGCGATTTATAATACAGCAGTATATTTTAAGAATGTATATGAAGAAGCATGGATTACCGCTCCCCTGGCGAAAGAAATGATCTTTGATATTGATAAATCAATTGTTTTGGATGGAGCGGTCATAGACAGTCCGGTTCTGGGAAAAATATCGCCGTTGAATTTGTCAGGGGGAGTGAAAACCTTGATACTGATTGCAAATGAACCTGACAAGATTTTCAATGTTTCTACATGTGGAGATAATTGCGCTCCCTGGCTTTTGAGACTTGCTGAGAAACGAGAAATTACTGTTAATCTCAGGCATTTGATGGATTTTGGGGACAGAAAGTTTGAAATCAGAGTCCTGAATACCGGTCAGATACTGCATGATATGGGTGAGTTGGTACCGGTAGCAGGGTTATATGTATAATGAAATGAAGCATTTTGACAGGAGGTTTCATGAAAGGCAGACACAGGGTTATTATACAGAATAAAAGAGTTAAATATGATTTCGAGGTCAGGCGTAATATTACTGTCATTCGTGGAGATAGTGCAACGGGCAAGACCACATTGGTAGAGATGATACAGGAATATTATGAGAATGGACCAGACAGCGGAATTGAATGTCAATGCGATAAGAACTGTGTCGTTTTGGAAGGGAGAAATTGGGAGATAATCCTGTCAACGATTCGTGATAGTATCGTGTTTATAGATGAAGGAAATCGGTTTGTTGCATCGAAAGAGTTTGCGCAGATGATCAGAGAGTCCGATAATTACTATGTGATTGTAACACGAGAAGGACTGGAAGCATTGCCTTATAGTGTGGAAGAAATCTATGGCATTCGTAATTCGGGAAAATATGGCAGCCTTTAATGCTGCATATCTGCAAAGCAACATTTGTGATAAAATAACTGGTATAATGGAAAAGATTTCCCTGACAAAACCGCAATAAATGTCCTGAATTTGTCCACCTACGGCTAGAATTATAATCTGCACAGGTTAAAATATAGATAACAGGAAACACCGTGCATTTGCATCACAGACCAAAGGAGGATACATATTCAATGAAAGAACTTGGATTACAGCTCTTTACTATCAGAGATTTCATGAAAACGGAAGAGGACATCAGAGAATCTTTCCGGAAAATGAGAAAGTACGGCTATACACAGGCACAGACGGCCGGCTGTGCAATTCCCTATGCAGATTTCGGCAGGATTGCCGGAGAGGAAGGAATCGAAATCATCGGAACACATGATGACTTCGACATGATGGTAAATGATTTTGAGCAGTCGTTAGAAAATCACAAGCTGTTGGGAACTACCAACATGGGGATCGGCGGAAAGAGTTATGCTTCTGTTTATGAGGTAGAAGATTTTATTGAGAAAGCCAACATGGTTGGAGAGATGGCCGGAAGAAACGGTATGAAATTCACTTATCACAACCACAGCCATGAGTTCTTCAAATGGGAAAACGGCAAGACTACAATGGATATGCTGGTTGAGGGACTGGATCCGGATACCACCTCTTTCGTACTGGATACATATTGGGTACAGCATGGCGGCGGAGACGTAAGATACTGGATTGAGAAGCTGGCAGGACGTATCGATATTCTGCATCTGAAAGACATGAAACGTGTGTTGACTAAGGACAATGTTCAGCAGATTACGGAAGTTGGTAACGGTAATCTGAATTGGGAACTGATCCTGGATGCCGCTGAGAAGACAGGCGTAAAATATTATGTGGTAGAGCAGGATGGCGGATATGCGGTTAACTGCTTCCAGTCCATCAAACAGAGCGCAGATTATCTGCGTAAGTTCATGAAATAAGTGATAACTGAAATGAGTAGTAATTAAATTAAGAAAGGATTGCTGCAAATCGGCCGAACGTAGTATATCGGCTGCACTGCAGCAATCCTTTTTGAAATTGTAGTTTACATAGCTTACTCCATACAATTGTCACAACACAGCTGAAATTGTTCCTTCTGTGTGAGCACAGGTGTAGTGCCTTCTTTTGACTTGATATAATCTCTGGGAGTCATCCCCATATTCTGTACGAACACCCTGTTAAAGGTACGAATAGAAGAAAAACCCGAAGCAAAAGCAATCTCTGTAATATTGGAGCCTTTCTCCAGCAGATTGCATGCGTGTTCGATTCGAAGGCTGTTGACAAAGTCTGCAAATCCCATATTCATTCTTTCATTAAAAATATGAGAAATATAATATTTATTCAAATGCAGTTCTTTGGAAATCGATTCCAGAGTCAGAGGCTCCGTATAGTTCTCCGAGCAGTAAGTCAGCACACTTTTAATACTGTCGTGGTCAGTGGGTGTGGCCACCAGTGTCATCAGGGGAAGAAGCTCCGCCAGAAGCGAAAGGAGATATCCCTTGGCTGCAATCTTATCAAAACTGGATTCGGACCGGTTCTTGCTATTGATCTTTTTCAGGCGGCTGCGCAGGTCTAATGGTAACTGGTTACACTTGATGATCGGGGAATGCGGCACCTGCGTCTGGAAGATTTCTTTGAAGTCTTTAAACAGATCCGGACTGAAAATGAACAGGTATCCGGATGCCGCAAAGCGGTCATGGTAATAGTGAATCTGATTGGGAAAAGACAGAAAAAGGTCTCCTTTTTCAATTAAAAAATCCTTATTATCCACAGTTGCCACACTGGAACCTTCTTCCATATAAATCAGCTCCAGATGAGAGTGAATATGGGGAATTGTGGATAAACCTGTAAAATTACCCGTGGAAATGGGAGTGCTTCTATTTTCAATCTGATATAACATAATGCACCTCATAAGACCGCAACAATTGGCCGAAATTTGTTTGGCTACGACTAGAATTATATTTCATATCGGGTAAAATGTAAATATAGAAATGAGAAAAAATAAAAATTCAAAGAAGAAATAGAAAGGAAGGTTAATTTCATGAAGGAAGACAAGATTGCATTACAGCTGTATTCAGTCAGAGAACAGATGCAAGAGGACTTTTACGGCACCCTGAAAAAAGTAAAGGAGATGGGCTACAGCGGCGTAGAGTTTGCAGGACTCTTTGGACATGATCCGCTGGAGGTTAAGAAGATGTGTGAGGAGATCGGACTGGTTCCTCTTTCGGCACATGTACCTTTTGTAGACCTGATGGGCAAGATGGAAGAGACCCTTGAGTGCTACCAGAAAGTCGGATGTAAGTATGTTGTAGTACCTTATTTGACCGAAGAGTACAGACCCGGTAAGGAAGGCTTTAATGAGGTAATTGAAGGTGTTAAGGTAATCGGTGCTGCACTGAAAAAGTATGATATGGTTCTGCAGTATCACAACCACGACTTCGAATTTGACATGGTTGACGGCAAGTATGCTCTGGATATTCTCTATACTGAGGTTGGACCGGATCTGCTTCAGACCCAGCTTGATACCTGTTGGGTAAACGTAGGCGGAGAGAATCCTGCTGAATACGTGAAGAAATATGCCGGAAGAATTCCTACCGTTCATCTGAAGGATTTTGCAGGCAGCAAGTCTGAGAAGATGTATGCATTGATCGGAATCGATGATGATAAGAAAGCAGAAACTGCAGGCAACTTCGAATTCAGAGCGCTCGGCAATGGCGTTCAGAATTTCTATGAGATCGTCAAAGCTTCTATCGAAGGCGGCGCTGACTGGTTCATCGTAGAACAGGATCAGCCCAGCCAGGGATACACTCCGTTGGAATGTGCTGAGATCAGTATCAAGTATTTATTAAATGAAGTTTTAAATAAGTTTTAATCATAAAATAAAAAAGGAGAACAAGACAATGGCAGACAATATCTTAGATCGTTTTAAAGAAGTAACTACAGACACAGTGATCGATACCTCCAAGAAAGTACGTGTAGGTATCATCGGTACGGGCTGGATTGCAGAAGCTCATATGGAGAGCTACTTAAATCAGCCTGACGTAGAGATCGTTGCAGGCGCAGACCTGGTAGAAGGCAAGGCAGAAGCTTTCTTCAAGAAATTCGGCGTAGAAGCCAAGTGCTACAGAAGTCACAAAGAGATGCTGGATGACGAGTCCCTGAAGCTGGACGCAGTCAGTGTATGTACATATAACAGAACCCATGCAGAATGTGCTATCTACGCGCTGCAGAAGGGTGTTAACGTAATGCTGGAGAAGCCTATGTGCGTAACTCTGGAGGAAGCTGTAGAAATCAGAAAGGCTGAGAAGGAAAGCGGCAAGGTTATCTCTATCGGATTCCAGCCCAGACTGGACGAGAACATGAAGATGATCAAGAAGATCGTTGATTCCGGCGTACTTGGTAAGATTTACTACATCCAGACCGGTGGCGGCAGAAGACGCGGTATTCCTACTCCTTTCGGTACCACTTTCATCGAGGATGCAACCGCAGGTCTTGGTGCGCTGGGTGATATCGGATGCTATTCTCTGGATATGGTACTCAATGCAATCGGTTATCCTAAGCCTCTGACTGTATCCGGTTACAAGTCCAACTTCTTCGGAACCCGTCCAGATTACAGCGACTACGTTAAGAAGGGTAAACCTGAGTATGCCAAGAAGTTTGAAGTTGATGATTTCGCAGCTGCATTTATCCGTCTGGAAGGCGACATCATTCTTGACTTCCGTATTGCATGGGCTATGAACATGGATACCCCGGGTGATACCATTATTCTGGGTACCGAAGGCGGCCTTAGAATTCCTTCTACCGAGTGCTGGAACGGAAGCGTAGGCGGCGCTATGAAGCTGTATCATGAAGTATGCGGAGAGCAGACTGAGACTGAGATTCCTATCATCAAGTCCAATGGCAGCCTCTTCGACTTAAAGATCCGTTCCTTCCTGGATGCTGTTAAGAATGGTACAGAAGCACCTGTTCCTACTTCTCAGATCATCTACAACCAGGCTATTCTGGATGGTATCTTCAAGTCTGCTGAAGCTGGACGTGAGATCGAGATCAATATTCCTGAATGCTAATCAGTGGGATAGATGGTACTGTGGCGGTCAGCCGCAGTACCTGTCCCCTATGAGACCATAAAAGAGGGTGAAATAACGTGAATCAGAAGAATGTAAAGATTGCTGTCATCGGTTATGGCGGCATGGGTGGCTGGCATTGTAAAAGAATAGCAACGATCGAAGGCCTGGAATTAGCCGGAATTTATGATATTCTGGAGGAACGCAGAAAAGCTGCAGAAGAAAACGGGATTCATGCCTACGCAACTTTAGAGGAGCTGCTTGCCGACCCTGAGGTGCAGATTGTAACTGTGGCTATCCCTAACCAGCTTCATAAGCCAATCTGTATTCAGGCAATGGAAGCAGGTAAGAATGTAGTCTGCGAGAAGCCGGTTGCCTTAAACCATGAAGAACTCGAGGAAATGATTGCAGCTGCTAAGGCTAACAATGTACTTTTTACCGTACATCAGAACCGCAGATGGGATGAAGATTACCGCATCATGAAGCACATTTATGATGAAGGTACCCTGGGAAAGGTGTTCCGTATCGAGTCCAGAGTACATGGTTCCAGAGGTATCCCGGGAGACTGGCGTAACCGCAAGGAATGCGGCGGCGGAATGGTTCTTGACTGGGGTGTACATCTTCTGGATCAGATCATGCAGATGATTGACAAGCCTGTGAAGACCATCTATGCAGAACTGTCCTATGTGACCAATGAGGCATGTGATGACGGCTTTACCGTAATCATCAAATTCGAAGATGACCTGACAGTAGAAGTACAGGTGGGAACCAGCAATTTCATCAACCTGCCCAGATGGTATATGCTCGGTGAGAACGGCTCTGCCGTAATCGAGAACTGGGGATTGGACGGCAAAATTACCATGGTATCCGACTGGCAGAACAGAGACGCAGTGCCGGTAGTGACCGCTGCAGGTCTGACCAAGACCATGGCTCCCAGAACGAATGAGACCATCAAGGAATATCCCCTTCCACGCCAGGAAACAGACATCAGAGAGTTTTATCAGAATGTGATGAAGGCAATCGCAGGCGAGGCTGAGCAGTTAATTAAGCATGACGAGCTGCTGCGTGTCATGAAGCTGATGGAAGCTGTATTTGAATCAGCTGAGCAGAATAAAGTGATCACTGATTTTGAAGAAAGATGTAAGAGGTAAAGAATTGCCGCACAGGCTCAGGCAAGCAAGCGCTTATCTGGGCCTTGTGGTCTCATAACAGATGAAAATGAAAGAGAAAGGATGATAAGAATATGGAACTTTCAGTAATGTCCCCGGTTCTCAATCAGATGGACCTGGAAGAAGCATTAGCATATTTAAGCAGCCTCGGAGTAGACAGCCTGGAAATCGGTGCAGGCGGATATCCCGGAAAGGCTCACCTGGATCCCAAGGAATACCTTGCTCATCCGGAGAAGATTGAAGAATTCAAGGCACTTCTTAAGAAATACAACATGAAGCTGTCCGCAGTAGCTTGCCACGGTAACCCCGTACATCCTAACAAGGAAATAGCAAAGCGTTTCCATGAAGAGTTCGTAGATGCAATGAAAGTTGCAGTTCAGTTGGGTGTAGATACCATGATCGGTTTCTCCGGATGTCCCGGTGACTGCGAGAATTCCCAGAACCCTAACTGGGTAACCTGCGCATGGCCCCCTGAGTATCTTGATATTCTGGACTGGCAGTGGAACGAAGTTGTCATTCCTTACTGGAAAGAGACCACCAAGCTGGCAGCAGAGATCGGTATCAAGAAGATTGCCTTCGAGATGCATCCCGGCTTCTGTGTATACAATCCTGCCACCCTGTTAAAGCTGCGTGAAGCAGTAGGCGACATGATCGGTGCCAACGTAGACCCCAGCCATCTGTTCTGGCAGGGAATCGACCCTTGCGAAGCAATCAAGATGTTAAAGGGCGCTATCTATCACTTCCATGCAAAGGATACCAAGATCGATGCAGCCAACACCGCCAGGATCGGAGTTCTGGATACCAAGGAATACGGCGATATCCTGAACAGATCATGGGTATTCCGTACCGTAGGTTACGGACATTCCCAGGAAGTATGGAACAACATCATCAGTACGCTGAAGGCAGTAGGATATGACGGAGCCATCAGCATTGAGCATGAAGATGGACTCATGTCTCCTAAGGAAGGCTTGGAGAAGGCAATTGCACTTTTGAAGAATACCATTATCTATGAGACCGCAGGCGAGATGTGGTGGGCATAGGCTGAAATAATATCATGCCGGTTTGAACGGTAATGACAGATTATAAAGACTGCTCCTGTTATTGATACAGGGGTAGTTTTTTAATTGCTTCTTTATAAGTAATTTGCTCTTGACAGCATAATATGTATAATGTATGATTGTATTAAGAAGATAATACAATTGGCTGAAGAGAATCGAAGCAAAGAAAGGAGCGATCACATGGCATGGGAACTGGATTCTGACCGTCCAATCTACGCCCAGTTAGTAGAGCGGATTCAGATGCAGATCGTATCGGGTTATTATGAGCCGGGAGGAAGACTTCCAAGCGTGAGGGAGCTGGCAGCCACAGCGGCAGTAAATCCAAATACGATGCAGAAGGCTTTTGCAGAACTGGAGCGAAGCGGTCTGATCGTCACACAGCGGACTAACGGGCGCACTGTGACGGAAGACACGGAATTGATAGGCAGAATACGACAGCAGCTGGCACAGGCGCATCTGGAAGAGTTTTTCGGTAAAATGAAAGAACTGGGCTATACGCAGTCACAGATTATGGAACAGACGCAGCAATACCTGCAGAAATGAGGGAGAGTATGAGTGAATTAATTGAAATTACGGGTTTGACCAAAGCCTACGATAAGAATAAAGTAGCAATCGATAACATGTCACTGATCATTCCCAGGGGGAAGATCATCGGATTACTGGGACCCAACGGCAGTGGCAAGACTACACTGATCAAGATGATGAACGGCCTGTTGACACCTACAAGTGGCAAGATCTTGATCAACGGGCACGAACCGGGAGTGGAGACCAAGGCGAGGATTTCCTACCTGCCTGACAGGACTTATCTGGGAAGCGGCCAGAGAATAGGGGATGTTCTGGACTACTTTGCAGATTTCTACCCTGATTTTTCCAAGGAAAAGGCATACGCAATGTTAAATAGCCTGGACATTGATGCGGGTACCAGATTAAAGACACTTTCCAAGGGAAATAAGGAAAAAGTACAGCTGATCCTTGTGATGAGCAGGGAAGCTGACCTGTATATCCTGGATGAACCCATTGCGGGCGTGGACCCGGCCGCCAGAGATTATATCCTGCGTACCATCATCAACAACTATAACCCTCAGGCAACGGTGCTCCTGTCCACCCACCTGATCGGGGATATCGAGAGCGTACTGGATGAAGTGATCTTCTTAAGATACGGAAAGCTTGTTTTGTATACTTCCGTAGACAATGTCAGACAGCAGCACGGCAAGTCCGTGGATGCATATTTCAGGGAGGTGTTCTCATGTTAGGAAAATTAATCAAATATGAATGGAAAAATACTGCAAAAGTATGCGGCTCTCTGATCCTTTTCATGGTGATCATGACAGTTATAAGCTGCCTGATCTTCTGCCTGCCGTCCATGTCACTCTTTTTACTGGAGAGCAGCGACTCAGGATTTACGCCTATGCTGTTTTTAAAAATTATGCTGATTTTTATTTATGTTTTTGCAATGATCGGCATTGTATATGGCGCTTTGATCTACCTTGGAGTCCATTTCTTCAAGTCCATGTACTCTGATGAAGGCTACCTGACCCATACTTTACCGGTTACCTCCCATCAGCTCCTGGTCAGCAAGACCTTCGTGGCGGGAATCTGGTACGTCCTGATCACAGCTGTGATGATTCTTTCCATATTTGCACTGATTTTGACGATCGGCGGGAAGGTTATGGCCTCCGAAGGAATGAACATTTTCAAAGAACTGTCAGCCAACTGGGGACAGATTATAGACGCCATGGAGACAATTCTCGGAAACAATCTGGTGCAGGAAGGAATCCTTTATCTGATTCAGATCATCGTAGGCGCTTTCTGCTCCATGATGATCTTGTTCGGTGCCATCACCATAGGCCAGCTTTCCGCTAAGCATAAAGTGATGATGTCCATCGTCAGCTACTTTGCCATCACCATTGTCGTCCAGATCATCTCCAGCCTGGTTATGATCCCTATAACCTTCTATACCACCCAGCAGATGATCCAAGAGGTAAATGTAACTCTGAGCGCGACTACTACTCCAACCTACACCATAAGCATCCTGATCAACCTGATCACTGCGATCATCCTTTACTTTCTCAGCAACTATATCATTAATAGAAAGCTGAATTTAGAGTAACCATTTGAGCCGGGCTTCCTCTCTCCGTCTCCCTTGCAGCAGATTTTGCCATACCTTTCAAGAAAAAAGTTGAAAACCCCCAATGCCTATGATAGACTGAAAAGGAATAGTAAAGGAGCGGTGCAGAATGCAGAAGATTATGCAGCACATCATAGAAGAAGCGTCTAAAGAGGCGAGAAGTCCTCTCGAGTTTTCCTGTGAGCAAATGGAATTGACCCTGGTACCGGGTGCCCTTTATGAGGGCACCCTTACTGTTTATGGACCGGAAAATACCTGGGGCTATATTATTAGTCCCGACAGGCGGCTGGAAGTCCTGAACCGGGAATTTTCCGGTGCTCAGGATACCATTGAATATCGGTTTAACGCAAGTTATCTGGAAGCCGGGGATGAGATAAAGGGAGAACTTTGCTTTATCAGCAATCAGGGGGAGTATATGCTGCCCTTTCTCGTACAAATTTCGGAGCCGGTCATTGAATCCACTCAGGGAGAAATCAAGAACCTGAATCAGTTTGCCGCACTTGCCAGAAGCAACTGGGGAGAAGCGGTGAGTCTGTTTTATGCGCCCGAATTTTTAAGGCTGATCAAAGGAAATGACAGAAAATACATGGAGATCTACCGGGGATTAAGTGCCAGACCGGGAAATCAGCGCAATATGGAGGAATTTCTGGTTGCCTGCGGGAAGAAACAGGCAGTGCATTATGGCTTTAAGGAAGAAATTCTTACCTGCACTAATCCCATAGAGATGACGGAGCTGTCTCTGACAGTTTGTAAGGATGGCTGGGGGTACACCGGTTTACAGATTGTTACAGATGGAGAGTTTGTCTTTACAGAGAAAGAAATGATCACAGACGATGATTTCCTGGGAAACCAGTGTACCATTCCGGTGTACATCGACCCTGACCGGCTGCGCAGGGGAAAGAATTATGGGAGTGTGCGCCTTTTAAGCACAGGCGTATCCCTTCAGATACCTGTTCATGTTCTGGTGGGAGAAGGCAATGGCAGTTATCAGTCTGCTCGCCTGGAAAGGAAACGCCTTCTGGCACAATTGATGGAGTCCTATCTTTTGTACCGTATGAAGAAGACCACCAATGCCCAGTGGCTGGAGAAGACCGGCAGCCTGGTAGAGCATCTGGTAGCAATGGACGATCAGAATGTGGCTGCCCGCCTGTTCCAGGCACAGCTTCTCATTACTCAGGAAAGAACCCACGAAGGCAGCTGGGTGCTGACCCATGCCATGGAACTGATGGAGAAGCAGGGAGTAGATGATCCTGCTTTGATGGCATATTATCTGTATCTGACTACCCTGGTGAATCATGACGGAGAATACGTGAGAAGGGCAACTGCTCAGATAGAGGATATTTACAGAAGAAACCGTACTTCCTGGAAGACTGCATGGCTTCTGATGTACCTTTCTGTGGAATACCGGAAGGATAATACTGCAAGATGGGCATTGCTTGAGCGGCAGTTCGGCTACGGCTGCTGCAGCCCTGTCTGGTACTTGGAGGCGCTGATCACCTTAAGTAACAATCCTGCCCTGTTACGCAAACTGGGTGACTTTGAGGTGCAGGTGCTTTATTATGGTGCGCGCAAGGAACTTCTTGGTCCGGAACTGCTGGAACAGATGCTTTATCTGGCAGCCAGAAAGCGGGAATATACGCCGGTTCTTTTAAATACATTGATGATCTGCTATCGGCGCAAGGAGGACAACAGGGTGCTTCAGGAAATCTGTGCACAGCTGATCAAAGGCGGCAGGACAGATGCATCGGCTTATGAATGGTATGAGCGGGGCGTTGAGAACGAACTGAGACTGACCAGGTTGTACGAATTTTACATGACTTCCATGAATCTGGAAGAGGAACCGGATATCTCCAGAAAGGCACTGCTGTATTTTGCATGGCAGTCCAATATGGATTACGAGCATGCTGCATATTTATATTATTACCTGTTAAAACATAAGGAAGAATACACAGAACTGCTGGAGCGTTACAAAGAGCGGATGGAGCGGTTCGTGGTGGATCAGATCATAAAGGAACATATCAACAGGCATCTGGCGTACCTGTATCAGGAACTGCTGGTACCGGCCATGTTCTCTGCGCCTTTGGCGGAACATCTTACGAAGCTTTTGTTTGCACGGATGATCACAGTGGAGAACACTAATATCACCGCAGTCTATGTATACAGACCTGATTTGATGCAGGCAGCCGGATACCCGCTTGTAACCGGCAGTACCTGGATATCGCTATACGGTGAAAAGGATACCATAATCCTGGAGGATGCGGAAGGCAACCGCTATGTCTCTGCTATTCCTTTTACGGTAGAGACACTGATGAACCCGGAACCCTTTACGGATATGACTGCTGTTTATACCACACCTGACCAAAAGAACAGCGTAGAATGGGAAAAATATCTCTGGGACAGAAGCAGAAAGCAGGAAAGTCTGCCTCAGGACATTGTGGAGAGAGGAAAGAAACTCCTGAAATCCCCTGTACTCTCTGATTTTATCAAAGGCAGGATACAGATGAGGCTCCTTTCTCATTATAAAGAGGAGGGAAAGGAAGCCGGTCTGGAGGAATATCTGGAGCAGATCTCCTGGGAAGTGCTGGATGCTTCTTCGCGCAGAGAAGTGCTGACGAATCTGGTACTTCGGGGCAAGATGGACAAGGCGTACGAATGGCTGATGAAGTTCGGGTCTACAGGACTTGAACCCCAGGTGGTAAGTCGTCTGTGCAGCTTCTTTATAGAACAGACGGCCGGCATGCAGGATGATGTGCTGACAGAAGCATCTGCAGGCGCATTTCGCCAGGGCAAATATGAGGGGACAGTGCTGAAATATCTGGCACTTCACTATCAGGGAACCCTGTCGGAGCTTGAGAGAATACAGGGCGTCTGCAAGGCTTATGATGTGGATACATTTGCACTTTGTGAAAGGATGTTAGAACAGCTCCTTCTGACCGGTGCCGATACCGGGCGGGGAATCTCATCTTTTCGCTATTATCTGACGGGCGAGACCAGAAGGGATATTGTAACGGCGTTCCTGAGGAGATGCGCCTATGAGTATCTTGCCCACGATAAGGAAACGGATGATTTTATTTTCCTTAAAATTATGGAGATGTACATCAAAGAAGTGCCGGTAGGAAATACGGAGAAGCTGGCTTGTTTAAAATATTTTGCAGAAAAGCAGAAGCCGGAAAATGAGGAACAGGTTCTGGCACAGCGAGCCTTTTTAAAAGAGATGCTGGGACTCTCTATCCATTTAAATTTCTTTAAAAAACTTGATGGATGTGAAAAACTGCTAAAACCTTTGCAGGATAAGACTATTGTGGAACACAAAGAGGATCCGGACACGAAAGTGACCATTCATTATATGATCCGCCGGGAAGATGGAGAAGAGCCACCTTTACAGTCCGAAGAACTGCCCATGGCTCCGGGAGGTATTTTCTTCAAAGAATTCGTATTATTCCATGGAGAGACTCTGCAGCATTATTTCACCATAGCCAAAGAAAGGCAGAAAGGGATAACCCAGACCTGGATGATACATAAGGAAGAAAATGATGACAGCAGTCAGGGACGATTCCATGTAATCAATGAGATCTTAAGGAGCAGTTCTGAGGAAGACTGGGAGCGAATGGATGCACAGCTGGAAGAGCTGTATCATAAGGAATATCTGGGGAACAGTCTATTCAGGATGAGGTAGTGAAGATGGTGTTGAAATCGGGAAACAGTAAGATGATCGTAGGCTACGATCTGGGGAAGAGAAACTCCCAGATCAGCTATTACAGTGCAGAGACCAGTAAGGTGGAGACTGCTTCCAGTGTGGCCGGAACGCAGATTTATAACATTCCTACGGTTCTGTGTAAGAAATATCAGGTAAATCAGTGGCTGTACGGCAAGGAAGCGCTTCGGGCGGCAGAGCAGGATGAGGGTATTCTGGTGGATGACCTGCTGCAGCTGGCCCTGGACGGGGAGCCGGTTCACATAGAAGAGGAACCCTATGATCCGGTGGCACTTCTGACATTATTCGTGAAGAAAAGCTTAAGTCTGTTATCTATGGCAGGTTCTATCGACAGGATCGGTGCATTTTTAATCAGCTGTGAGCAGATGGATACTGACATGATTGAATTGTTGGGGAGAGTGTTGGCAGGCGTAGGGCTGAAAGCCAGACATATCTGCTTTCAAAATTATGAAGAGAGCTTTTATCAGTACATGATTCATCAGCCGGAGGAACTGAGAGCCTTTCAGACCGTGATGTTTCGTTGGGAGGCACCAGTCTTAAAGGTGAGCAGGATGCAGAGCAATGGCAGGACTACGCCGAAGGCGGTACTGATAGAACGGGAAGAATATGAACTGCCCCGGGATATGGATGAAGCCTCTTTTGATGTGGAATTTCTGCAGATTGCTGAAAAGGTATGCCAAAATGAAAGAATTTCTGCAGTTTATCTGGTGGGAGAAGAATTTAATCAGGATGTAATGAAGGAATCCCTGCAGTATCTATGCCGGGGGAGGCGAGTCTTTCTGGGAAACAACCTGTACAGCCAGGGGGCCTGCCTGGGGATGATGGAGCGGCTGAAAGCCAGCGCAGCAGGGCGCAGTCATGTGCTTCTCGGACAGGACAAGCTGAAGGCCAACATCGGTATGCGGGCGGTAAGAAAAGGCGAGGATTCTTATTGTGCCCTTCTGGATGCGGGAGTCAACTGGTATGAGGCAGTGACGGAATGTGAGTGTTATCTTCAGGAAGAAGATTCTTTTGAACTGGTCATTGCGCCTTTAAACGGAAAGAACGGGAAGATCGCCCAGATGACATTGGACGGTCTGGCACCTGGAATCGCCAGGATTCATTTGACACTTCAGATGTTAGATGAAGAGAGGCTGGAGGTGACAGTGGAGGACCTGGGATTCGGAGAGTTTCGGCCTGCCAGTCACCAGATATGGAAAGAAGAAATCAGGCTGTATGATTAAATCAGACCGTGGGATAAATAGAGAGGTGGTAACATGAGCGCCAGATTGTGTGTGGGCAATTATGCATCCTGTGCATATTGCTTCGAGGGATTGAATCTGAGGGTATATTGTATAGAAGAATTGAGTTATTGTCTGAAAGAAAATGCCTTCCTGCTTGACAGGGATATTATGTCAGATCGGCTTGTGGACTGGCTGAGACAGGAGTGCGGGCTGCCTGAACTGGCAGACGAACTGTATACCATGGTGCATAAGAAAGGCTCCTTAAGTGCATTTGTAAGCAGAATCCTGGAATATGCCGGCTTCTATGACAGGGCAGTGCTGCGGGACGTAGAGCAGACTCTGAAAAAGGGAGCCGGACTGAACATCATTGAAAAGCGCAAGATGCGGATCGACCATCTGGTGGAACAGAAGAAATATTTGTCTGCCATTTCGGAGTATGATGCGCTGATCTCCTCCTGGGAGGAAGCAGCAGGAAATGGGGAACTGCAGGCAGCAGAACTGAAAGCTTCTCTGTACCATAACCGCGGCATAGCCCTTGCGGGGCTCATGCGCTATGCGGAGGCGGCAGAAAGCTTTTATAAGGCATATGAGACCGATGGAAGCCGGGAGAGCTTTAAATGCTTCTTAAGTGCGAAGCGCATGGAGCTGGACGATAAGGAATATGTGGCTTATGCAGCCTCCTTACCGGATGCTTCTGATCTTGTACTGGAACTGGAACAGGATGTGGAGCGGCTGAATGCAGCGTGGGAAGAAGAGACAGATTACCTGAGACTGATGGAACGGAGGAACCTCAGGGAAGAGGACGAGAGAAGCTATCTGGAGGAGAACCGCAGGGTGATGGAGGTCCTTAAAGACGGGTACCGAAGCATGACGGT
Organism: Acetatifactor sp.; assembly: GCA_045124375.1. GTDB lineage: Bacteria > Bacillota > Clostridia > Lachnospirales > Lachnospiraceae > Acetatifactor. The sequence goes on along the minus strand of JBGVLR010000020.1, from coordinate 14,181 downwards.
CTGAACAGACACACTTGACAAGGAGCCTGTAACGTGATAATATGACACCGTGCTAACAAGTTAGCAGACTAAAGCGTGGGCCCACAGCAGAGAGAAGACGGGTGCATGCTTTAAAGAATGGAGGAGATTATGATGAAAAAAGGACTTGTCTGGTTAAGTGTTATGGCTCTGACAGCAGGAATGCTGACAGGCTGCGGAAGTGAAACGAAGAGTGAGAGCAGTGCAGCAGGCGAAAGCAGCGTGGTAAGCGAGAGCAGCGCAGCAGGAACAACTGCAGAAAGCACTCCGGCAGAAGAGAAGACTACTTTTACAGTAGGTTTCGACGCAAGCTTCCCTCCTTACGGCTATCGTGATGAGAGCGGTGAATACGTAGGATTTGACCTGGATCTGGCTGAAGAAGTATGTACAAGAAACGGCTGGGAACTGGTAAAACAGCCCATCGACTGGGATGCTAAGGATATGGAACTTTCTTCCGGCGCTATTGACTGTATCTGGAACGGATTTACAGTAAACGGCAGAGAAGATCAGTATACATGGTCCGAGCCTTATGTAGATAACAGCCAGGTATTCGCAGTAGCAGCTGATTCCGGTATCGAGAAGAAGAGTGATCTGGCAGGCAAAGTAGTAGCAGTACAGAAAGATTCTTCCGCACTGGCAGCTTTAAACGATGAAGAGAATCCTGAGAATATCGCTTTGAGAGATTCTTTTGAAGAACTGATCGAATATGCAGATTACAACACAGCTTTCATGGATCTGGAAATGGGTGCTGTAGATGCAGTGGCAATCGATATCGGTGTTGCTAAATATCAGATCGAGAGCCGTGAGGAAGGCGCTTTCCTGATGCTGGAAGGTGATGACAACATGCTGGCTACCGAGCAGTACGCAGTAGGCTTCCTGCTTGGCAACGAAGACCTGAGAGATAAGGTACAGGCAACTTTGGACGAAATGGTTGCAGACGGTACCTTTACTGAAATTGCCAAAGAGTGGGGACTGGAAGACAGTGTCTGCCTGGGCAAGGAAGAATAGCTGTAAGGAAAAGCAGCTAAGAAATAACGCAGAAGGATAAGAGGTAAGTATGAACATCGCATCTATATTTTCACAACTGGCGGAAGGCTTTCTGGTCACGGTACAGATATTTGTGCTGACGCTGTTATTTTCAATGCCGCTGGGTATGATTGTAGCGTTCGCACGCATGTCCAGGGTCTGGCTGATACGTACTCTGGCGAAGGTGTATATTTCCGTGATGCGAGGTACACCTCTTATGCTGCAGATTTTGGTCGTGTATTTCGGACCTTTTTATGCGTTTGAGATTAAGATGGGAAGCGGTTACCGCTTCCCGGCAGTGATCATTGCGTTCGTGATCAATTATGCCGCTTATTTTGCAGAGATTTACAGATCCGGAATCGAGTCCATGCCTGTAGGGCAGTATGAGGCGGCGCAGATTCTGGGTTACAGTAAACCCCAGACCTTTTTCAAGATTATCCTGCCGCAGGTATTCAAACGGGTACTTCCGCCTATTACCAATGAGACCATTACCCTGGTAAAAGATACGTCTATGGCATTCACCATATCCGTAGCGGAGATGTTTACCATTGCCAAGCAGATCAGTGCGGCGCAGACCAGCATCATGCCGTTAATGGCAGCAGGTCTGTTCTATTATATATTTAACCTGATCGTGGCTTCTTTCATGGAAGCATTAGAGAAGAAGTTCAGTTATTACCGCTAGGAGGAAAGTATGGGCATCAAGCTGTTGGAAATCAATCATATGAAAAAAGGCTTTGACGGCAAAGGCGTCCTGGAGGATATTTCCCTGTCCGTAGAGGAAGGGGAAGTGGTATCCATTATCGGTCCTTCCGGCTCGGGAAAGTCTACCCTGCTTCGTTGTGCGACCATGCTGGAACAGATGGGTGGCGGTGAGCTGATCTATCAGGGCGAGAAAGCAGCCTGGGAGAAAACAGACAAGAACGGCAGAACGAAATGTGTCTATGCGTCAAAGGATCAGATGCATCAGATCAAAAAGAGCTTCGGGCTGGTATTCCAGAATTTTAATCTGTTCCCCCACTATACCGTGATGAAAAATATCATCGATGCGCCCATCAGTGTGGACAAGGTACCACGTAAGGAAGCAGAGGAAAGAGCATGGAAGCTGCTTCGTCAGCTTGGTCTGGAGGATAAGGCTGAAGCATACCCTTACCAGCTTTCCGGCGGACAGCAGCAGAGAGTATCCATTGCCAGAGCGTTGGCGCTGCAGCCTAAGATCCTTTTCTTTGATGAACCTACCTCGGCTCTGGATCCGGAGCTTACCGTAGAGGTACTGAAGGTTATCAAGGAGCTGGCGAAAGAGCATATGACCATGATCATCGTGACTCATGAGATGCAGTTTGCCAGGGAAGTATCGGATCGTATCATCTTTATGGAACAAGGGCTGATTCAGGAACAGGGTACTCCTGAACAGATTTTTACGTCCTCTAATGCCAGAGTTAGGGATTTTATTGGAAAAATGAACGCATAGAGTGGCAGTTTTTTGGCACAATGTATAAAAATTCATTGTGCCATTTTTGGTGTATTGATTTCTGAGTTTTTGTGGATTATAATCTTTATGTAATGCAGGCAAAGGCGCCTGCCCGTTGAACGGGAGAAGTGTGCCTGCCTGTTATAAGCGCAGCCTCCCGGATAACAGAAGGGAGTTTACGTGAAAGAGCAGATTTATGTACAAACTGAAAACGATGAGAAGCTGAGAGAAGAATGCGGCGTCTTCGGTGTCTATGATTTTGACGGCGGGGATGTGGCTTCTACCATATACTATGGCTTGCTGGCCCTTCAGCACAGAGGTCAGGAGAGCTGCGGTATTGCGGTAAGTGATACCAATGGACCCAAGGGTAAGGTACTTACCCACAAGGACATGGGACTGGTAAATGAAGCATTTACGCCTGAAATGTTGGAAAAGCTGAAGGGCGATATCGGTGTAGGACATGTACGGTATTCTACCGCAGGCAGTTCCACCCGTGAGAATGCACAGCCTCTGGTGCTTAACTATGTGAAAGGTACTCTGGGACTGGCCCATAACGGCAACCTGATCAATGCACCCCAGCTTCGCAGGGAACTGGAATACACCGGTGCAATCTTCCAGACAACGATTGACTCGGAAGTCATTGCCTATCATATTGCCAGAGAGCGGTTGAATTCAAAGACTGTAGAAGAGGCAGTGGGACGAGCCATGGATAAGATCAAGGGAGCTTATTCCCTGGTCATCATGTCTCCCAGAAAGCTGATCGGTGCGAGAGATCCCTATGGTTTCAGACCGCTTTGTATCGGTAAGAGAGATAATGCATATCTGCTTGCCAGTGAGTCATGTGCACTGGATACGGTGGGCGCGGAGTTTATCAGAGATGTGCTTCCGGGTGAGATCGTGACGATATCTCCGGAGAAAGGCATTGTATCTGATATGAGTCATGCTTTACCGGAAGAGAAAATAGCGCGCTGCGTCTTTGAATATATTTATTTTGCCAGACCTGACAGCTATATTGATGGAATGAGTGTCTATGATTCCAGAATCCTGGCAGGAAAGTATCTGGCTATGGATTCCCCTGTGGATGCTGATCTTGTGGTAGGTGTGCCGGAGTCCGGTAACTGTGCTGCACTCGGATATTCCCTGCAGTCAGGAATCCCTTACGGTACGGCTTTTGTCAAGAATGCATATGTAGGCCGTACTTTCATTAAGCCCAAACAGAAGAACAGAGAGAGCAGTGTACAGGTTAAGCTGAATCCCATTCGTGAGGCTGTGGAAGGTAAGCGTATCATTATGATAGATGATTCTATTGTGCGTGGAACCACCTCTGACCGCATCGTCAGGATGTTACGGGAAGCCGGAGCCAGAGAAGTACACATGAGAGTCAGCTCGCCGCCTTTTCTGTGGCCTTGTTATTTCGGTACAGACGTACCGGCGAGAGACCAGCTGATTGCATATAATCGTACCGTGGACGAGATCCGGGAGATTATCGGTTCTGACAGCCTTGCTTATCTGAGAAGAGAGAGACTGTCCCAGATTGTAAACGGTCGAAGCATCTGTGAAGGCTGCTTTACAGGAAAATATCCCATCGAACCTCCAAAGGAGGATATCAGGGGTGAATTTGAACAATAAACGGAGGAACGAAATGAGTACAGACAGATATCAGAGTCCCCTTTCTGAGCGTTATGCCAGCAAGGAAATGCAGTACATTTTTTCACCTGACATGAAGTTCAGGACATGGCGTAAGCTTTGGATTGCGCTGGCTGAAACAGAGAAAGAACTGGGACTGTCCCAGAATGGAAAGCCTGTTATTACACAGGAACAGATTGATGAATTGAAAGCTCATGCAGAGGATATTAACTATGACGTGGCTAAAGCAAGAGAGAAAGAAGTGCGCCACGATGTTATGAGTCATGTATACGCTTATGGTGTACAGTGTCCTAAGGCTGCCGGTATCATCCATCTGGGAGCTACCTCCTGTTACGTAGGAGATAATACCGATATCATTGTCATGACCGAAGCTCTGAAGCTGGTTAAGAAGAAACTGGTGAACGTTATCGCTGAACTGGCTTCCTTTGCCGATAAATATAAGGCACAGCCTACCCTCGCATTTACCCACTTCCAGCCTGCACAGCCTACTACCGTAGGAAAGCGTGCTACCCTCTGGATGCAGGAGTTCTGCCTGGATCTGGAAGATCTGGAGCATGTGCTGGGCGGCATGAAGCTGCTGGGGTCTAAGGGAACCACAGGTACCCAGGCATCTTTCCTGGAGCTGTTTGACGGAGACCAGGAGACTATTGATAAGATTGACCCTATGATCGCAGAGAAGATGGGCTTTAAGGAGTGCTATCCTGTATCAGGTCAGACTTATTCCCGTAAAGTAGATACCAGAGTAGCTAACGTACTGGCAGGTATTGCAGCTTCTGCTCATAAGATGAGCAACGACATCCGCCTGCTGCAGCATCTGAAAGAAGTAGAAGAGCCTTTCGAGAAGAGTCAGATCGGTTCCTCTGCTATGGCTTATAAGAGAAATCCTATGAGAAGTGAGCGTATTGCTTCTCTGTCAAGATATGTAATGGTTGACGCTTTGAATCCTGCTATCACTTCCGCTACTCAGTGGTTTGAGAGAACACTGGATGACTCTGCCAACAAGAGACTTTCCATCCCGGAAGGATTCCTGGCAATTGATGGTATCCTGGATCTGTGCCTGAATGTTGTAGACGGGCTGGTAGTATATCCTAAGGTTATTGAGAAGCGTCTCATGAGCGAGCTGCCTTTCATGGCAACAGAAAATATCATGATGGATGCCGTTAAGAACGGCGGCAACCGTCAGGAGCTTCACGAGAGAATTCGTGAGCTTTCCATGGAAGCAGGACGCAATGTAAAAGTAGAAGGTAAGGATAACAACCTGTTGGAACTGATTGCAGCCGATCCTGCGTTCAATATGACATTGGAAGATCTTCAGAAGACAATGGATCCTTCTAAGTATGTCGGACGTTCTAAGGAACAGGTGGAAGCGTTCCTGACCAAGGTGATCAGCCCCATTCTGGAGGCCAATAAAGAGCTCCTTGGCGTTAAGGCTGAGATCACTGTTTAATAGAAATATAGGCAGAACCCCAATCAGGCTCTGCCTTTTGTGATGAATTAGAATACTAAGGGAGATTAAGAACATGGGTGGATTTTTTGGTGTAGCTTCAAAACAGGACTGCGTGTTTGACCTTTTCTTTGGAACAGATTATCATTCTCATCTGGGAACCAGACGTGCAGGAATGGCAGTATATGATAAGCAGAAAGGATACGACAGAGCGATTCACAATATTGAAAATGCTCCGTTCCGTACGAAATTCGATAAAGATTTTAACGAGATGCATGGTAATCTGGGAATCGGATGTATCTCCGATTATGAACCACAGCCTTTAATCGTGCGTTCCCATCACGGAACCTATGCGATTACCACAGTCGGTAAGATCAATAATGTAGATCGGATCGTAAAAGACTTGTTTGAGAAAGGCCATTCTCATTTCCTGGAAATGAGCGGCGGAGACATTAATGCAACAGAGCTGGTAGCTTCTCTGATCAATCAGAGAGAGAATCTGGTGGAAGGAATTCAGTATGCACAGGAAGTGATTGAAGGTTCCATGACGATCCTGATTCTGACTCCGAAGGGAATCTACGCAGCCAGAGACCGTCTCGGAAGGACTCCTGTAGCCCTGGGTAAAAAGGATGATGCCTTCTGTATCGCATTTGAAAGCTTTGCTTATCTGAATCTGGGATATACAGACTACAGAGAACTGGGACCGGGAGAAATCGTTGTGGTGACTCCGGAAGGTGTTCAGACTTTGGCACAGCCCGGCAAAGAGATGAAAATCTGTACGTTCCTGTGGATTTATTATGGCTATCCTTCTTCTTCTTATGAAGGAATCAGCGTAGAACAGATGCGTTACAATTGTGGAGCAAAGCTGGCTGAACGTGACAATGTTAAACCGGATATCGTAGCAGGCGTACCGGATTCCGGTACTGCCCATGCCATCGGATATTCCAACCGTTCCGGCATACCGTTCTCCAGACCGTTTATTAAATACACACCGACCTGGCCCAGATCCTTCATGCCTACCATTCAGACCCAGCGTAATCTGATTGCCAAGATGAAACTGATTCCGGTGCATGATCTGATTCAGGACAAGAGCCTGCTTCTGATCGATGACTCTATCGTTCGCGGTACTCAGCTGCGTGAAACAACAGAGTTCCTGTACCAGAGCGGCGCCAAGGAAGTGCATATCCGTCCGGCCTGCCCTCCGCTGCTGTTCGGATGTAAATACCTGAACTTCTCACGTTCTTCTTCCGAGATGGACCTGATCACCAGAAGAGTCCTGAAAGAAATGGAACAGGAGGGACGCACCATCGACCTGAAGGATTATGTAAATCCTGATACTGCCGAGTATAATGAGATGGTGGATAGAATCGGAAAACAGCTGAACTTTACTTCCCTGAGATTCCACAGACTGGATGATATGATTGAGTCAGTGGGAATTGATAAGTGTAAATTATGTACTTATTGCTGGGATGGAAGAGAATAAGTGCGTTATGTTGCGGGGCTGCCGGGTTATGCCGGCGGCCCTCTTTAAATGTAATTATTCGTATTTGCAATAAAATAATAGACGTAGTATAATAAATTCGAATCGTTAAAACAGTGGAGGAATGAATGGAAATTAAAGCAATCTTATTTGACCTGGACGGCACGTTACTGCCCATGGATCAGGAAGAATTTACAAAGACATATTTTAAGTTATTAGCGGCAAGGCTTGCACATTTGGGATATGAACCGGGCAAGCTGGTAGAAAGCATATGGGCCGGTACGGCAGCCATGGTTAAAAATGACGGCAGCTGCACCAATGAAACAGCTTTCTGGAAAGTATATGCTCAGATTTACGGGGAAGAAGCGTTAAAGGACAAGGCCTACATTGATTCATTTTATTCGGAAGAGTTCAATATGGCAAAGGAAGTCTGCGGTTACACGCCGATGGCCAAGGAAGCAGTGGAAGTCGTAAAGAAAAAGGGGAAAATGCCGGTGCTTGCTACCAATCCGCTGTTCCCGCCTGTTGCCACAGAGAATCGCATTCGTTGGGCCGGACTTGAACCGGAGGATTTTGCGATATATACCACATACGATAATTCCTGCTATTGTAAACCCAATCCCAAGTATTACCTGGAGCTTGTCGATAAGATCGGCTGCCGTCCCGAGGAGTGCCTGATGGTGGGGAATGATGTGGCTGAGGATATGGTGGCGGAGACGATCGGAATGAAAGTGTTTCTGTTGACGGATTGCCTGATTAATAAGAAGGGGCAAGACATTTCACAGTTTGCGCATGGCGGATTTTCGGAGCTGATGGAGTATCTGGATACGTTATAAGCATTTATGATATTATAAAGATGTAAAAGGACCGAGAGAAAGGCATCTGATTTGGAAGAAGTTGGAGGATATAATATAATGTATATTGAAAAAATTGAAATAGTTAGTATAAGTACACTAAAGATGGCAAAATTTATACATCTGATACCATTTTAGATAGGGACATACAGGAAAAATTAAGGCTAAACGGTATCTTTAATGCTGATGGAAGTTTTAAATGTGATACGTCTACGGGGTTAGTCAAGGGAAGAAGGGACGCTTATAAGAGGAGTGTTACAATTATAAAAGTGCTTGAAAAGAAAGGAAAATTGACATCAACAGGCATTAGAAAGCAAATTGATAAGATAGAAAGCGAAGAAATGATGGAGGAATTTGCAGGGGTAACACTTTTTTTCTTGAAGAAGAAGTGCAGAATGTTGGAAGGCCGCATGCAAGATGATGCATGATAATTATAACTTATGGAAAATATAATACATATTGATTTTACTTATGCCAAAACTTGTAGTATAATACCTTCGTAGGCAGTTTTTGCTGTCATAGAAGAAAATACAAATAATAATATTCAATGAGACAATGATTTTTCCCGAAAGAGATCTGCCGCAAGGCGGCGCGTCCCTGCGCCATTCTTCGATTAGGGAAAAAGGATGGAGGAAATCATGGTTAAAGCAGTAGTAGGCGCCAACTGGGGCGACGAAGGTAAAGGTAAGATTACAGATATGATGGCTGAGAAAGCGGATATCATCGTCCGTTTCCAGGGTGGTGCCAATGCAGGACACACCATCGTTAATGATTACGGTAAATTTGCACTGCACACATTACCATCCGGCGTATTTTACGGCCATACCACAAGTGTGATCGGTAACGGTGTTGCACTGAACATTCCACTTCTGTTCAAAGAGATCAAATCTATTACAGACAGGAACGTTCCCATGCCTAAGATTCTGGTATCCGACCGTGCACAGATCGTAATGCCTTACCACATTCTGTTTGACCAGTATGAAGAGGAGAGACTGGGCGGTAAGTCCTTCGGTTCTACCAAGTCCGGTATCGCTCCTTTCTATTCCGATAAATATGCCAAGATCGGCTTCCAGGTAAGCGAGCTGTTCGATGAAGAGCTTTTGAAAGAGAAAGTAGAGAGAATCTGTGAGATGAAGAACGTACTCTTAGAGCACCTCTACCACAAGCCTGCCATTAATCCGGCAGAACTTCTGGAGACTCTGCATGAGTACAGAGACATGGTTGCTCCTTATGTATGTGATGTATCCGCATTCCTGAACAAGGCACTGAAAGAAGGCAAGACTGTCCTTCTGGAAGGCCAGTTGGGAACCCTTAAGGATCCGGATCACGGCATTTACCCCATGGTTACCTCTTCCTCCACCCTGGCTGCTTACGGTGCTATCGGTGCAGGTGTGCCTCCTTATGAGATCAAGCAGATCGTTACCGTATGTAAGGCTTATTCTTCTGCAGTAGGAGCAGGTGCTTTTGTATCCGAGATCTTCGGTGACGAGGCAGACGAACTGAGAAGACGCGGCGGTGACGGCGGAGAGTATGGCGCAACCACAGGACGTCCCAGACGTATGGGATGGTTTGACTGCGTAGCTTCTAAGTACGGCTGCAGACTGCAGGGTACTACCGATGTGGCATTTACTGTACTGGATGTACTGGGATACCTGGATGAGATTCCTGTCTGCATCGGCTATGAAATCGACGGAGAAGTAACTACTGAGTTCCCTGTAACAAGCAAGCTGGAGAAGGCAAAACCTGTCCTGACCAAGCTTCCCGGCTGGAAATGTGAGATCCGTGGCATCAAGAAATACGAAGACCTTCCTGAAAACTGCCGCAAATATGTAGAGTTTATTGAGGAGCAGATCGGCTATCCTATTACTATGGTCAGCAACGGTCCCGGAAGAAACGATATTATTTACAGAGAAAGTCCATTAAAGAAATAACTTATGTACACTGTCAGTAATCTGGAATATTTTAAAGTTTTTCTATATGTAGCCAGAGCCGGCAGCGTAACAGAGGCGGCCAAAGACCTTTCCATCTCCCAGCCGGCAGTCAGCCAGGCACTGAAACAGCTGGAACGCCAGCTGGGGGTGGAGCTTTTCAGCCGTGCCTCCCGTGGTATCCAGCTCACAAGAGAGGGAGAAGAACTGTACGCTTATGTGGATAAAGGCTTTGAACAGTTCAGTCTCGGTGTGGATAAAATCCGTCAGATGATGAATCTGGAGGCCGGTGAGATTCGCATCGGAGCCAGCGATATGACGCTGCAGTTCTACCTGCTTCCCTATCTGGAACGGTTCCACGAGGAATACCCTTCTATCAAGGTGACGGTCACCAATGCACCCACACCGGAGACGCTACAGTTCCTGGAAGAGGGCAGAATCGACTTTGGTATCGTCAGTACTCCCTTTGTAAAACAGCCCGGAATGGAAGCGGTAGCAGTCAGACAGATTGAAGATATCTTTGTGGCAGGCAGAAAATTCCTTCCTTATAAAAATAAAATGCTGGATCTGCAGGAGCTGGAGCGGCTGCCTATGATCTTTCTGGAGAAAAATACGAGTACCAGAAGCTACATGGACGAATATCTGCGGGAATGGGGCGTTGAAGTGGCACCGGAATTCGAACTTGCCACCAGTGATATGATCGTACAGTTCGTACTGCGGAACCTGGGTGTGGGATGCGTTGTGCGCGATTTTGCCCAGCCTCACATAGATTCCGGCCAGCTTTTCGAACTGCGCTTTAACCATATGATACCCAAGCGAAGCTTCTGCGTGGTGCGAAATACCAGGATGGCTATGTCCGGAGCCGCAAGACAGTTGACGAAAATTATGGGGTTAGAGCAACTGTAGATGGAGACAAGATGATTAAGAACATAATTTTTGATATTGGAAATGTATTAAGCGACTTTTGCTGGAAAGAAATGATGTTAAGCAAAGGCTGCGATGAGACAATGGCAGAGAGAATCGCAGATGCCTCCGTAAGAAGCGACTGCTGGTGTGAGCTTGACAGAGGCGTATGGTCAGACAAACAACTGATTGATGCTTTTGTACAAAATGACCCGGAAATCGAGACTCAGATCAGAGCTGTATTCGCAGACCTTCACGGCATGGTCCTTCCCAGAGATTACGCGATCCCCTGGATCAAGGAGCTGAAAGCCAAGGGATATAAAGTATATTATCTTTCTAACTTTTCAAGAAAGGCTCAAGTGCAGTGCCCGGAATCTCTTGGATTCATCGAGTATACGGATGGCGGGATTTTATCCTATACCGAACGCATGGTGAAGCCGGATCCGGCAATCTATTTACTGCTGCTGGAGCGATATGGCCTGAAGGCAGAGGAATCTGTGTTCCTGGATGATACCTTCTGTAATATAGAAGCAGCTGAGAAACTGGGGATACATGGAATCTGGTTTCAGAACAGGGAACAGGCGTTGGAAGAACTGATAAAATTAGGCGTGGAGTGATCCACGCCTTTTTGATTTGCCAAATTCTAATCGTTCTTTGGCGCTTTTCCGCCAAGGTCAAAATCTGCCATAGTATGCTTCTGGGTCAATTTACCATACATCCAGATATATACCCAGATCAACAGCGGAATGGTAAAAGTTCCAATAAGGCATGCACGGAACAGCAGCATGGAATTCGGATTGTCAAAAATGGCGGCAATCAGTGTGATCACATACATGGCAGCCAGCAGGACAACACCGATGATGGCGACAATCTGTTTAGAGGTAGTTTTCTTTGGCGGTTTATTTTCGTTGGTACAATTCTGTTTCATAAATTTCTCCTGTTCAAGATAGTTCAATATGCATGGTCAACGTCTATTACTTTATGTAGCATAACATTTGCGGAGATAAATAGCAAGACCCATTCGCATAAAACCCCACTGCGCCTTTCACTTCTTTCCTAAAGAATATAGATTATTTATTATGAGATAATAAGTATAATAATTTATCAGGAGGAAGAAACATGAGTGAGAAAATGATTACAACAGCAATGATAGAGCAGTTCCGCCAGCATTTGATTCTGGAGGAAAAAAGCAGCATTACGATAGATAAATATCTGCGGGATGTGAATCACTTCCGGCAATACGCCGATGGAAGGGAGATTAACAAGGAACTGGTGATAATGTATAAGAAGTCATTGATGGAGAAAGGCTATGCCGTCCGGTCAGTCAATTCCATGCTGGCTTCTTTAAACAGTCTGCTCAATTTCCTGGGATTCGGAGACTGCAAAGTAAAGTGCGTCAAGACCCAACGGGAGGCTTACTGCAGCGAGAAACAGGAGCTGAGCAAGGCAGAATACCTGCGGCTTTTGGATGCTGCCAAAGATCAGCCGGCCTTGCAGCTGTTGATGCAGACCATATGCAGTACCGGCATTCGTGTATCGGAGCTTTCCTATTTTACGGTGGAAGCGGTGAGCGAGGGTGAGATTGTGGTAAATTGCAAAGGCAAGACCAGAGCCATTCTGGTCCCCGGCAAATTAAGGAAGCTGCTTCTGACATATGCCAAGAAACAGAAGATAAGAAGCGGTGTCATCTTCTGCACCAGAAACGGAAAGCCAATGGACCGCAGCAATATCTGGACTAAGATGAAACGTCTCTGCAAGGCTGCCGGTGTGAATCCGGATAAAGTATATCCCCACAACTTAAGGAAACTTTTTGCAAGAACTTTCTATAAAATAGAAAAAGATATCGCCAAGCTGGCTGATATCCTCGGACACAGTAGTATCAATACTACCAGAATCTATATTATGACAACCGGTACGGAGCACCGCAAGAAAATGGAACGATTGAATCTGTTGCTGTAAATACAACATAATTTCTATTATGTTGTAATATTTACCAAGGTAAAATATACATAAAAATGATAATTATATAATCACATTAATTCATATTTACTAATACATTTTATCTATAATACTGTGCAAAATGAACGATTCCGGAAAACGCTTTCACAACACTATATACAATAATATCTATCATTTTTAACAAAATTGACAAAAAAACAGCAGATTTCATGAAGATGAAGCAACGGCGCCGGCGGTCTTGATTTCTGAAAAAGGATGTGATACAATCCCCATGAATACATAATAGAAATTATGTTGTGCTGTTGTGCGTTGTAAAAGAGAGGAAAAGCCATGAATGAAGAAAGAGAAATGGTTCATGACGATGAGTTAGAGATCGATTTGAAAGAATTGTTCGGCGAATTGTTAGAACACTGGATTTTTATTGCTGTAACTACCCTGATTGCCGCTGTTGCGGGCTTATTGGTGACCAAACTTCTGATCACACCGCAATATGAAGCCAAGGTAAATATGATTGTTAATTCCCGTCAGGATTCTACGGGAAGTCTGACCAATGATAATATTACATCTTCTAAGAACTTGATTTCCACGTATGCAGTCATTTTGAAGAGTAACATTATTCTGGATGAAGTAATCGAAGAGCTTCATTTGGATAATACTTACCAGGAATTGAGCGAGTGCATTACCGTGGAAGCCATTGACTCCACTCAGGTCATGAGTGTATCAGTGAGATACCCTGATCCCATAATAGCATATCAGATTGTAGAGAAACTGGTAGAAATTGCGCCCGAGGTCATTGTAGATGCAGTGGAAGCAGGTTCCTGTAAGGTTGTAAGTAACGTAACGGCAGGGGAAAATCCGGTTTCGCCGAATACCACCAAGAATATAGCATTGGCTGCACTTGCAGGTATGGTTCTGAGCATGGGTATTGTAGTGCTGAAATTCTTATTCCAGAATCATATTGTAGATGATCAGGATGTTGCAAAATACTTGGGATTGCCTGTGCTTAGCGTAATTCCGGAAATAGAGGAGGGCTAAGACTATGGCAGCTTTATTGAAATCCAAGAAAAAGAAAGAGCCGCGCCGCCTGCAGCTGATCGCAAGTAAATCTATGCCTTTCCACTATGTAGAGGCTTATAAAGATTTAAGAACAAACCTGAATTTTATAGCAGCCACGGAAAATGTCCGGTCCTTTGTCATGACGAGTGCCCTTCCGGAGGAAAGTAAGAGTAACGTCTCCATCAACCTGGCTGTTGCCCTGGCTTCCGGTGATAAGAACGTAGTGGTAGTAGACTGCGATTTGCGTAAGCCTGCACTGCACCGTTATCTGAAGATCGGTCACAGCAATAAAGGACTGACCAATATTTTGTCAGGTGAAAAAGCACTGGATGAATGTATCTTCGTATCCCGTGATCTGAATATTCATGTCATTACGGCAGGTACGGTGCCGCCTAATC
>JBGVLR010000019.1:0-1574 GCA_045124375.1 Acetatifactor sp. | reverse complement strand
GATCGAAGTGAAGACAGGAGAGGTCAATCCGGGTGATGTTGCTGCAGTCATTGCCAGCAATCGAAAGTTGGCGCCGCAGGCATTTGGCATGAAGTGGGGCTATAAGCTACCTGATGGAAAGCTGATCTTCAATGCCCGGAGTGAAACTGCTACTCAGAAAGCCATGTTTGCGGACGGTATGCGACAGCGCCGGTGTTTGATCCCTGCGGACTGCTATTATGAATGTCAAAAGACTGCTCAGGGAAAACAGAAATACCAGCTCGCTCCAAGTGATGCCAATGGTTTCTTCCTGGCCGGTATTTATAGGATTGAGCAGGGAAGTGCTGTGTTTTCTGTCCTCACCAAAGAGCCGGTCGAATCAATTGCTTTTATCCATCACCGTATGCCTGTGATCCTTCCTAAAGAAGCTATGTCAGACTGGCTGAATCCTCGTTATAATGGCGTTGAGATTCTCAATGCTGCCATAGGCGATATCCGTTTCGATGTCTGCCAGTAGATTCTCCCTTGCTTTTAATTCGCTAATATGGTATAATTTAGTTGTTAGTATCAGAGTTTCACTTAAGTGAAATGTTAGTTTATCCGATTTTACCAGTGCCCGAAGTCTTTATGTCTTCGGGCATTTTTTGTTCTTCCGCGTTCTTTGCATAGACGCGCAAATTCATCAGACTGGAAGGGGAAACCCTTCCGGTAAATTTCATATCTTGACATCTATGTCATCAAAGCACTCATCTTTTTCAGATGGGTGCTTTTTTATATAGATCGGAGCTTTCTGGCTCCCCCAAACCTTTGTTCCGGGGAGCCTTAGGGCTAACCCCGTTATATAAAACCGAAATAACGAGGAGTGATCCAATGCAAAATCACATGAGGCTTGTCAAAGATGTACGTGGCTGTATGACCCGGTTTGATCCTTTGACACCGGAAATTGTATCAGCCCAATCAGATGACGGACTTACCTATGATGAATTGAAACAAACGCTGGCTGAGTACGGAATGAGCATCGATAAGGTGGTCTTCGACGGCTCCAGAGCCTTTCAGAACGCCTTTTATGCTGATTTCGAGCAAGGTTATTACTGCTGGATACACTTCCAGAAAGAAGGGTTAAAAGCCATAATCCGCACCATGGATCAGCAATTTCATTCACCATCTTTCGGTATGGCCCGGAAGAATCATGAATGGGAAAGCTTTTACATGATGGATGTGCCGCTGCCTATGCAGATCTATGACTTTGAACGCCGCTACAAAGACATTGAGCCTGACCGCGTATTCTCCGTTTGGAGTTCCATCCATACCCATATTGACTATTCCAATGGAATGTGGGATCCGGTGGTCCTGAATTACGTGTTTTCTCATGCTCCCAGAACAGATCTGCCTGAAACAGATGCAGATGGTAAGGTCACGATCTACCGCGGTATGGGCGAGAAATCTCAACCGGCTGAAGAGGCCATCTCCTGGTCCACAGATCCTGTATGCGCATTATGGTTTGCCAACCGCAGCGCACGTGGTACCAGACTGGTTTCCGCCAGAGTAGATCCGGAACAGATCCTGGTTTATAACCCGGGCTATCGTGCAGAACA
>JBGVLR010000018.1:0-13192 GCA_045124375.1 Acetatifactor sp. | reverse complement strand
CGGCATCCTTATAGGTGTCGAAGGGATTGAAGTGCAGATCATTCTGAGAAGCATTACCCGGAGTATCCAGAGCTGCAGGAATCAGAACTTCGATCCACATATAAGCATTGTTGGAACCAGTGTTGCGAACATAAACTTCCTTCTTCAGGTTGTTCTTGTTCCACTCACCAGGCATCAGTTCATTTTCGTGGAAATCTTCTTCGATGGCAATCTTGATGTCGCCAGCAGTGAAGGTGTTGGTCTTGGTGTCAGTGTCAGTGAAGTATGCCAGAGTGCCGCCGATAACGGCAGTTGCTGCCAGGGCTACGACCAGGCAGAGGGTAAGAATTTTCTTCTTCATAGTTGTAAATTTTCTTTCTTAAATTGGATTTTTGCTTGTTATGTAAAAAGCTTTGCTTTTTGCATCAAAATGGGGTTAGTTGCCGGAAACATTTTTCCACGCTTCATACGCTGTGAAGTTTTCTGTATTGTTCTTCCAATACTGACTTGCGTATGCAGTGAATGTCAGTGTAGGCTTGGTTGTGTCAGTAACTGCATTCATCATTTCCTTGGTTACATCAGGCTTGGTTAACACTTCCTGCTTATCCCAGGTGAAGACAACGCCGTCAAAGGTATATGTACCTGCATCCAGAATCTTGATGTTACGGTCTTTTGTAACTTCATTTACGGGTCCGGATGTCACATAAACGCCTGCAACTGCATTGCCCTGGTCATCCGTCAGCGGAGTCCAGTTAGCTGTATCAATCTCGTATCCAATGAAGTTATCAAAGCTGTAGGTTTTGCCGTCAACAGTAACGTTGCCGCCTTTCTCCTCAACCTTGATAAATACCCAACAGTCTTCGCTGCCGCCCTTGACTGTTACCCAAGGGTCTTTCGGAATCGTCCAACCAGGGATCATTTTGTAGTTGTCAACGCCGGTGGTCGTTTCCGTATTGGTCAGCTCGTCTTTGTCTGGATCGTACTTATGTTCCTGCAACGTAATGTCAATGTCGCTGGTAGTGAATACATTGGTGACTTCATTGGTCTTGGCAGTCAGCCAAGCAACTGTGCCGCCGATCACACCACCAACCAGCAGGACGCAAGCCAGAACCAGAGCCAGAGACTTGCTGCCGAATTTTCTACGGCGATGGCGACCTTTATGTTCGTATCTGCCTTTGCTCATGTCGTGTTCCTCCTTTCTTCGATTTTTTGCTTTGGGTTATTTCAACAGATGGAGGAACACGGGTTCACATCCGGTGAAAACAATAGGGTTTGAAACTTACTTGGTAAAAGCAGCCCATGCATCGTCAGCAGTCGCGAAGCCATCAGCCTGGATAGCGTGAGCGGCCACAACGATTTCCACATCAGCCAGATATGCCAGATGGTCGTTGTCAATCTCGCCGGGAACCGTAATGGTCTCGAACAGGTCATCCAGTTTGGTAGCAGTTTCAGACTTTTCAACGACTTCTTTGTAACGGAACTCGTAATAGCCTTCTGTGCCGTCATCGTTTTCGGTATAGCTCTTAAACAGCCAAGTGCTGGCGTCCCAGCCACCGCAAAGCATCTGGAGCAGGAAGGTATCATCTTCGCCATAATATTTCTGATTTTCAGGATATGCCACCTGAGAAGTTGTGCCATCTTCGCCCTGAATGGTTTCAGCCTGAGGTAAGGCACGCATCAGCTGATCAATGTTCTTCACAGTCACAATCATGCGGACATAAGCATCTTCGCTCTTTGCATCCACAGTCACAGTAGGATCTTTGTAGTAGGTGTGACCAGGGAGCAGATGGTACTCATTCTTTTGAACACGGTTGTCGTGACCATTTTTGTAAGTTCCATCAGGATTTACTTCTGCTTCATCCAAGGACAGACCTACTTTGCCGACTGTGAATGTATTCTTGACAGCATCGGTGTCGGTCAGGTAGGCAAGTGTTCCAAAGGCTGTTGCAGCCACCAGAAGTACTGCACACAGCGTCAGGAGCAATGCCTTGTGTTTGCTTTTCATCTTGGTTTCCTCCTTATTAAAATGTATATAGGGAGCCTTTCGGCATTGCCCTCGTTAAGAGTTGCGAGACTGTTCAAACTTGCCCCGCTTTTTCTTCTGCTTCTTTTTCTTTTCTTCATCATCACTGCCGAACAGATCTGGCAGGAACACCAGCAGAAGCAGAATTGCACCGGCAGAAATCGCTATGTATGTACCAGGCGGATTCTGGATATAATTGGCTACATATCCCAGCTTCGGAATGGTGAACACCGGAGAACCGATGACATTTTTATAATGTACAAGGGAGCCATCTTCCGCTTCGTTTGCATCGCCTTTGGTCTTAAAGCGCACAACCGTGGAATCGGTCTCGTCGGGAACAACCTCCACGATACGGTGAGTGGCAACGGTATCCTCGTCCAACATAAAGGTGATTACATCGCCGCTTTCCAGTTCAAAAGGATCGACATCCTTTACATAGATCAGTGAACCCACATGATAGGTAGGCTCCATGCTTCCAGACAGGACGGTGAACACCTGCAAGCCGATCAGCCTTGCACCTACCAGAAGCAACGCAAGAATCACAACGACTGCCACAAGGACAGTTGTGAACCAGTTCCATATTCTTTTTACAGTTTTACTCATGACTTCTATGTATGACCTTCTTTCTTTTCTGAGAGAAGGGCTTCTCTCTTTGTTCTTGAAAACAGGAAAAGCGACGATCTGCTGACCGCCGCCTAATCTTTCTATAAGCACGGCCACGATCATGACTTGCAGTGCTGGCTTGCTGCAGATAACCTGCTATAGCTCTGCCGCACATAATTCATATAATGTCAGGCCCTTCTACTAATGAACCCTGACAAAATTCATATAATGTCAACCTGTGAATATGAAAGCGCTCTTTTTAGAACATAATTCATATTATG
Source organism: Acetatifactor sp. (assembly GCA_045124375.1). Classification (GTDB taxonomy): domain Bacteria; phylum Bacillota; class Clostridia; order Lachnospirales; family Lachnospiraceae; genus Acetatifactor. The sequence continues at coordinate 10,306 of JBGVLR010000018.1, read as the reverse complement.
TCAGGGAACACAGTATCTGCAAACATAAGTATCCAATTTTCAATCGCTAAAAGTATAGCATACATAGCTGAAAAAATCAAGATAGGACATGGAAAAAGTACATTTCACTTTTCAGAAAACAGGAAAAAGTTCTTTGCCTTATCGACGGGCAACACAAAAGCACCCTCATTGTCGATTTTTTAAAAAACCGTTGGGAGGGTGTGCTTTTGTGCGCTCAAAAATAAGCAAATCCAATTATGACAACTGAATAGAAGCCAATAAGCACGACATTATATGAATTATGTTAGGGCTTTTTTATTCCCTATACCACCAGTCCCAGTCGTTCGATTTTTCTTCGATGCTCGGTGCCGGTGGTCATAATATAAATGCGGGTGGTGTCGATGCTGCTGTGACCTAAGATGTCAGCCAGCTTCGCAATATCCTTTTCAATTCCATAAAAAGTTCGGGCAAAGAGCTTACGCAAATTGTGTGGAAAGACCTTGCTGGGATTTACCCCGGCTTCCTCACACAACGCTTTCATCTGCGCCCAGATACAGCTTCGATTCAAAGGTTTTCCGTTTCGGGTGAGAAAGATCACTCCGGAGCGGATTGTTTCTTTTTTAGCATAGTCCAGAAGCAGCTTTCTCAGCTTGCCGGGAATCAGAATGGTTCGGCTCTTGCCCTTGCAGTTGACGATGACTTCGCCGTGCTTCACATCCTCCACCGTAAAGAACTTTAGCTCTGAAACACGGATGCCGGTGCCACAGATGGTCTGCATGACCAGTTGCAGCTGAGGCTTGTTCTTTGCTGCTTCCAACAGGCGTAGATACTCCGCCTTGGTCAGTTCTTTTTCTTCGGCGCAGTAAACCTGCTTCTGCTGCTTCATGGCTTTTACCTTGCAGTCAGACCAACCGAGAAAGTCCAGTAGACTGTTCAGACTTGCCAACATAGAATTGATGGAACGCACCGCATATTCTTTGATCTGCAATTCCTTTTTGTATGCCATCACCACCTCTTTGCTGATAATTGCATCACCCACATAAGAAAGAAAAGCACGAGCATCACGGAGATACTTCTCCACGGTTGCCGTGCTTTTTTCTTCCCTGATCAGATGCTGATGATAAGATTCTATTTGGGCTTGTGTAATTTTTCTTTCTTCCATTTTATTTTCCTCCTGATGTTTACATCGAATTTGTTTTGCATCCATATTGTACCCAATCTTCAAACAAATTTTCCGCAAGACATAGAGGAAAGCACTTTTTCACTTTCTGTACACAGTCAAACCAACTGTTAGCGTTTATTATACACGGGCTATCTGTGTATGTCAATGCAAATCCACAGTCTATCTGGGTAATAATAACTATCATGTATTGTAGAATTGTTTATAGAACAATCGAAAGGTGGTGGCCTGCGTGGAAAGAGAAGTTTTTTGTAAGAGATTGGTACAGTTACGAATGAATAAGGGCGTTTCTGCCAGAGATATGAGCCTTTCTATTGGACAAAGCCCTAATTATATCATTGGTATTGAAGGCGGTAAGAATTATCCATCAATGGAGACCTTCTTTTACATTTGCGATTATTTTGGCATCACTCCCAAGGAGTTTTTCGATATGGACTCTACAAATCCGGGAAAAACTACGGAACTGATGGAAATTGTCAAAACCCTCCCCAATGAACAGCTGGATCTGTTCATCGCCCTTGGAAAAGCAGTTAAAAAGTAAAGTACGGAATAAAAAGAAAAAATGGCTTGGTACAGCAATTTCCGCTATACCAAGCCATTTTCTTTCCTTTTTATAATAGTAACCAGTTAATCAGATTCAGGGACTTAATTCCATCATAGGACGCATCAAGGCCGGGATCAAGCGACAACACGATTTTTTCATAATTATCATTGATTTTCTGTAACGGAGCAAGCTCACGGCGGCGAACTTCTTCGCCTGCCATGGATTCTGTGACCTGCACATACAGCTTATCGTCTGCTTTTGTGGCAATGAAATCCACTTCGGCATTGTCTACCTTTCCAATCGCCACATCATATCCTCTGCGAAGCAGTTCAAAATACACTACATTTTCAATCGCATGGCCGCTGTCACGATTTCTGAAACCAAGCAGATAGTTTCTCAGACCAATGTCTACGATATAATACTTACCAAGTGTTCGTAGATATTCTTTGCCCTTAATGTCAAAGCGCTTTATATCATAGTAAAAATAGGACTCAAGCAACGCATTGACATAGGCTTGAACCGTGTGTGCGCTTGGAACACCTTTTCTTTTTCCATCCTCCAGAAGCCCTTCATTGACCAAGGTGTTGCCGATGGATGAAACGGAAACATTACTGCCAATGTTGTCAGCAAGGAACAGGATGATCTTACGAAGTAAAATCGGATCTGTGATTTGTCTCTGACCACGGCGTTTCTCTCGCTCCAGAATATCACGGACAATAACAGTGGAATAGATACCATCAAGCAGCACCAATGCTTTTTCCTGATCCAGACCTACATCTGCGATACCGGGCATACCGCCGAAGCGCATATAAGCATCAAAGACTTCTCGGAGTTCATAACGCTCGCCGGACTTATCAAATGCCTGGAGTCTTGTGCCGCCAAGGGCACTCTTGGTCTCTTTTACCTCGAAGTCATGGAAATACAAAAATTCGCTGAAAGATAACGGCAGCATTTTGATTTCCACACATCTTCCTGACAGATAAGTGGAATACTCGGAAGAAAGCAGGTAGGCATTGGAACCGGTAATGTAAATATCGCAGTTGAAGTCCACTCGGAAGGAATTAACGGTATCTTCCCAATTCGTGATCCTTTGCAGCTCATCGAAGAACAGATACATTCTCTTGCCGGGAACTACTCTTACCTTCACATATTCATAAAAATCGTCCGCAGACATTTTCTTGAACTCATGGGATTCAAAATTCATCTCGATGATCTGCTCATCGGATATCCCTGTCTCTTTTAGGTGGGCTACCATCAGCTTCAGCAGACTGGATTTACCACAGCGACGGATGCCGGTTACGACTTTGACAGGCTCGGTATCCCTAAAAGCAATGATTTTCTTCAAGTACAGATCTCTTTTTTTCAATTCGTGGGTATCAATCATAGGTTGCACCTCCTCATCTGAGTTGAGTATAGCAGAAACACTTTCAAAAATCAAGTTTGTGCATTTGATAGCAGAAACTTTTTATATTTCGACAATTTATGCTATCTTTTATGCAGGAAATATTATATTTTTGCCAGCCTATTGACTTCCTGCAAAGTCACGTTATAATAAATATGTCATATAGGACATATTTACTCGCAGAAGGAGTCTTCATTATGCAGTTTATTCCTTTCAAAGAAACAACCCAAATCATCAATGGCGAAACCTATGTTTTGATGCAGCAGACACACCAGATACTCCGCCAACGCAGGCTGGAGCTTGGCATGACACAAGCGCAGGTTGCAGATTCTGCCGGTATCCTGTTGCGTCAATATGCCCGCATTGAGGGACAGGAGGGAGCGTTCCGTTCTTCCGGTGCGAGAATATTTCTGTCTGTTTGCGCTGTCCTGAAACTGGACCCGTATATGTTCTTCCCGGAACTTAAAGATAATGAAGAAAAGAAAGCTGAACCTATGAAAAATCCTATTCAGAGTTCTGTACAGAAGTACCCCTCTGAGGTTATTCACTACCCAGCCAAGCCGTCCAGATATATTCCGTTGCAGGAATACATGGACTTGATGCGTAAAGTTCCTGCCGGTAAGGTTGTTACTGCAAAAACCATTGAAGCGTATTTTAAGAAAAAATACAATGTTGAAGTTATTGTTATCGAAGTTCAGGGAAGTTATGTAGAAGAACTCAATATGACTTATCCGTTCTGGCGTGAACTATCCGCCAATGGACAGCTGTATGCCACCACTCGTTTTAAGAATCGAGATCAGCAGAAAATACTTTTGGAACAGGATGGATTAGAAATTATTCCTTGCGGTGCAAACAAGGCTTCTTTGAAAGTAAAAGACTATAAGGAGCATCTATTTGATCTAAATTCCATATAAAAAGAGCGCCACGGCTGCTACTCCATATTACGGAGCAACAGCCGTGGCTTGCTTTTTATCGGATGGTTTTCTTGTCTTTTTCCTTTTCCTGTTCTTTCTTCTTGTCGATGTTCAGAATTGTCTCGACTGTCTGCTTGGCTATCAGCAATTCTTCTTTTTCTTTCCTTACCTGACGGTACTCGACATAGTCCTTTTTCTTCTGTGCCGTAAGCTGATAAAATTCCTCATACAAAGATTTTCGGGAAGGGAGCTTTGTCAGGTTCAACTCATCAAAGGCTTTTTTCGCAGCCTTGTGGTGTGTAATCTCCTGACGATGTTCCTCAAAGAACTTTTTACTATACCCGGACTTACGATACTCCACATAGATTTCTCTGGTATTGTAGTAGTTGTCCATGTGTTTCAGCAATGCCTGGACTTCAACAATTCGTTTCTCTGCGGCCTTGATAGAATCCGAAAGCTCATCAAAACGGGCAGACAATTTTTCTGTCTGAGCGACCAGATCATCATAGTTGTCCAGACCTTTTTCTTTCAGAAGAATGACAGTTCGAGCGGCTTCCTTTCGATTGAACTTCTTAGCCCATTTTTCATAGCCGACCGTTTTGCCTTCAGCCATCTTTGACTGAATATCAATAAGCAAATGAAACTTTTTCTGTTCTGGAGCTTTTGCAGAGCCACCTTTGGATCTGTGCAAACTCTTACCGGAGATAACCGCACGAAGTTCTTCTTCGCTATACCCATCGCCCAGAGAACTCAGACGAATAAATCGCTTCTGGCCCTTTCCTTTGAAGGCAGGCTGCTTACCATCCTTGAACTCAAACCCCGAATCAGCCAGAGCCTGAATGAAATCCTCAAAGCTCTTTGGCTTTTGCTTCAGCACCGTATCAATGGCTTCGCAAAGATCGTCACGTTGGGTACGCTTTTTGGGAAAAGCAGTATGCTTAATTCTTTCTTTGAAAGGCTTTGGAACAATAACCGACAATCCATGTTCCAGACACACCATGTCACTCAGTTTCTGGATTGCCAAACCAGAGCGAATAAAATCTCTGAACTTTTTTGTGCAGTCCAGAGATGTTGAATTATAGATTATGTGATTGTGTATATGGGCTTTATCAATGTGGGTCGCTACGATGAAAGCGTGTTTGCCTTTCGTCCATCGCATCGCAGTTTCATAGCCCACCTGATTTGCTTCCTCCGGTGTAATTTCTCCGGGCTTAAATGACTGTCGTATCTGATAAGCAATGACATTGTTTCTATGGTCTCTGCCGGTTTTGTGCTGATACTGTCTTTTGGTGAGAAGAAATTCTTCATCGGCAGTTTTAGGATCGCACTCATAGGAACTAATAAATTCTCCGTCATTGGTTTTCGCTGCGTTCTGCGAGTAATCTGTTCGGTCAGCCAGACACTGAGCGACCGTCTTACCCTTGTTTACATGGAGCGCAATCAGTCGTGTTGCTGCCATTCACATCCCATCCTTTCCAAAAGAAAAAGCCACCGGTCGGTGACTTGATCTCATATAATATTATGACCTGATAAACGCTCCAAGAGCGTTTCCGATGGTTTCTGCTTTTACTACCACCCAGACTAACAGGAATATTGCAAGGATCGCCGCCAGTCCCATTCCTGCGAGAATAGCCAGCGAAGTCCACATTGCCTGAACGATACAGTAGATCGCACAGCCACCAATGACAAGGAAAAGCAGACCAATCACATAAGAGGAAATGTTGGTAAGCAAATTCCCAAGGATACAGATTATTTTAACAATCAGCAGCACCGGAAGTGCGAATATCTTCAAAATCATTTTCATAGGAACGGCTCCTTTCTTTTTCTACCTATATTTTACCTGACAATGTGCAAAAGCACAATGATGTCGATGGTATGTAAAGCCGCAGCCGAAACTGCGACTTCCCGACAAGTTGTCGGGGATTACTGGATGGATGCCAACCTGACAAGCACTTCTTTCATATCCGTCCAGATTTCTTCCAGACGCACCTGCAGGTCATTGATGTCGGCTTCATAAATGTTGCCGGTCTCATTGGCTCGTTTTGCGTACTGGTTCAGGTTGTTGGAGCAGATTCGTAGGAGCGAAACCAGAGCTTTCACATCCTGCAAATCCAGATTGATGCAGTAGCCATCCAGAGCCATTTTGCGGAGATACGCACCCATGCTTCGGATACCAAGTTCGTCCATCTTCTGATGGATTCTCTCGACTTCCTCTTTGGATGCAAGGAAATGAACATCCTGGTCTCGCTTTGCCATTACAACACCTCCTCGTGAGCTTCAGAGCGTTTTGCAGGCGGGATATGCTCTGCCTTGGATTTCAGATCAGCCAGAACGGAAGGACGCTCTGTGCTTTTCTTTTCGGCACGGCTCTCCACCGTGTCCTCCATATTCAGAGCCGCATCAAGCTCTGCCAGTCGCTGACTTTTCGCCATCAGTTCCGCTTCCTGAGGGAACGGTTTTCCAAGTTCACCCTTGGTCGCTTCCTGCTGATTGTAGAGATTGGTCAGCTGTTCACTGGCTCTTTCCAGCTTTTCAGGGATACCTGCAAGGGCATTATCCAGACGGGTGATGTTACCCCTCGCATCGGTGCCAAGGGCTACACGGTGGCTCATAGAGCCTTTCAGAACGATGTCGTACTCGTGTCGGAAACTGTCGAAAGAAAGCTCCATCTGGAACCCACGGTAACTGCCCAGAGGGACAGGATCGGAGCCTTTTACTTCCTTACACGCTGCCAGAATCCACTCACCGGCATCTGCTTTTTCCGCATAATGCTTTCCACGGATGTCCATGCCGCAGAACCCCTCGGAGATCTGCGGGTGAGCTTCTACGGTTTTAATGTCAGCTTCAAAGCCATGAATATAGCCTGTCTGCTTTTCAATCTCAGCCGGGAAGTATTTCAGGAGCTTATCTTCCATGCGGTACTGCTGACTCTGGTGGTCAGCTTTCAGCACCTTCAGCCTTGCCACATCAATGTCCAAGTCCATCTTTTCCTTGATGGGAGGATTACCGGCACACAGAGCCTTGATCTCCGCATAGGACAGAGCCTGCTCGTCCACATCGTCACAGGAACGAACCGGCGATTTGGAGGTCATAATCTGAGAAATAAACTTCTGCTTATTCTCCAAGGTCTGATACAGATATGCGTCGAAGGTTCCCTCTGTTACATACTGATACACCTGAACCTCTTTGTTCTGGTTGCCCTGACGGATGATACGACCGTTTCTCTGGGTCATATCAGTCGGTCATTTTTTGCGGACAGTTCAATACATGCCTGTCTGTTTCGCTCCCTGCTCCTGCGTTTGCTCTCGTTTGATTTCTCCCTCTGTATCTTCTTGGCACAAGCAGGACAATACTTCGATATGCCAGAGCGGGGAACATATTCAACACCGCACACCGTACAATTCTTAGGCTTTAACGCTGTCCACCGCTTTGTGGGCGTGATATGTAATTCACCGACAAAGCCGATGAATTTATAATAAATCTTGATTTCCTGTCTTACTGTCCCGTCTGCAAGTTTCTCACGTTCCGAAACAAGTATCTTGTCTATGAGTGCGTTTATGATGGTTGCGTCCAGTTCCTTAATTCCTTGATAGTTGCGGATTAGGGAGAGGAAATCACGGACACCCTGCGACTTCTCATAGCTGTCGCCTAGCGTTTCCGTTACCTCTTTCAGCCTTGCTACAATTTCAAGCTGTTCTTTCTGGTATTTCCCCGACATCATCTCAAAATTCCGCTCCGTAATACGCTCCATCACCTTATCTTCATAAAGGGAAGAAAACAGCCTGTCCAGTTCCGCAAGGCGTTTGTTCAGCTTTCTCTGCTCCTTTTCCAGTGCCTTTGCCCTGCTATGGTCTGTTTCCGTGAGCCGCTTTTCAATCGCCCTCACCGCCTTTTCATCATTGACCGCCATATCCGCAAATCGGTTGATGTCGGTGAGGACAGCGTTGAACAAGTCCCTCGCTTCAATGCTGTGTGCGGTACACATGATATTACCGTATCTGCCATAATTATTGCAGGAATATTGTACGCAGTCGATGATGTCGGGGCGTTTCCTCCTGTTGGCACTCATAGCCCGCATGGCATAACCGCAGTCCGCACACTTAATAACGCCTGCAAAGATGTTCTCAAAGCCGCCCTTGTTTTCTGGTAATCTGCGGCTTGTAATAAGCTGCTGTACGGTATCAAATTCCTCCTGCGTGACTATCCCCTCATGGGTGTCTGGTATCACTTCCCATTCTTCGGGCAGCTTAGAGGGGCGTTTCTTGCTTTTCATGTTGGCGGCAATCCGCTTGTAGCCTGCAAGGTTTCCCGCATATATCGGGCTTCTTAAAATGCCCCTTACGCTGTTCTCGCTCCAAATATAACGGTTTTCCTCGTTACCCTCAAAGTACCGCTCATAGCCTGTTGCCCCTTGCTCCACTGCATAAGCGGCAGGGCGTAGGATATGCTGTTTGTTGATGTGCTTGCGGATTTTGGCGATTCCGTTGCCCGCTAATGCAAGGTCGAATATCTCCCTTACCACATGGGCAACCTTGTCATCTATCAGCAGGTGATTATGGTCGGCGGGGTCTTTGACATATCCGTATGGTGCTGTCGTCCCCATGAATTTCCCCTGCTGAAACCTCGCTCGGTACGCCGATTTTATCTTGACCGACACATCGGCAGAGTACATTTCGTTTAGGATGTTGCGGAAAGGCGTGATGTCCATCGCTGATTTATTGAGCGTGTCCACGCCGTCATTGACCGCTATATACCTCACGTTATGCTCTGGAAAAAACACTTCCAGATACAGTCCGCAGTCAAGATAGTTCCTCCCCAGACGTGATAAATCTTTCGTAATCACGCAGTTTATCAGACCGTTTTCAATGTCCTTAATCATGTTCTGGAAACTTGGTCTTTGGAAATTCGTACCAGAGTAACCATCGTCCACATACGTTTTTGCTAAGTGCCATCCCTGCTTTTTCACATAATCCGTGAGGATGGATTTCTGTGTCGCAATGCTCGCACTCTCGTTATCCGTGCCATCGTCCTTTGACAAGCGGCAGTACATGCCGACTTCATAAATCTTGTTCTCCGTTCTTATTCCTGCCATACTGTAAAACCTCCGTATCTGTCCTATCTGTTTTCATGTCCCATTGCGTACATTCTAAGCGGATATCCCCTCATTGTCGAAGGTGTCACCCTCGGCAATCTTCTTCCGAATATCCTGGGAGATAATCGGGATAAATGCTTCTGTGACTGTCTGTGTGCCGACATATTCACGGCTGATTATCATCTGCACTGGTGCTTTCGGCACGACACGCTTTCTCTTTTTATCTGTTTTCTTATCCTCACCCATACTTAAATCTTCCTTTCCAGACAGGGCAGGAGAACGTCTGGAAACGCCCCGTCCTGTCAATCAGATACCATCAATCCCCGCTGTTTACTTCCTTCTGTAATGCTTTAAGGAGTGCCGCCGCTTCATCAGCGTTCAACGTGATACCCTTTCCGCACTTCTCACGGTTCGGTGAAAAACTGCGGATGTCATATTTCGGCTCTCTCCCGTTCCATGAGATAAGATTGATTTCCTTTGTGTATCCGCTGTCACTCGCAGACAATACGGCGATTTCCTTTACAATCTCATATTGGATTTCTTTCATTCCCTGCCCCTTTTCTGTCTTGGCTTTCTGGTTTTTATCCGTCCAGAGTTTCATATTTACTTTCCGAAAAGAGAAGATTAGCGGCTGTCCCTGCCCCGTTTCCTCTGCAACTCACGCTCCAAAAGTTTGATGATGGTTTCCTCCATCTGTTTCGGCGTTGTGTTCTTCGGAAAATACTTTTTCAGCTTGCTTGTGTTGATTTTCAATGTTTCTTTCTGGTTTCCCTTTTCCTCGGTCATAATCGCAAATATCGTATCCATGTCAAGCTGCCCGCTCTGGCTTAACTGTTTCATCCGCTGTGCCTGTGAGAGTGAGGGCGTTGCTTCTTCGCTCTCCATCGTGGCAAAGAGGTTTTCCTGCTCGTCTTTCTTCAAAAAGGACAGCTCCACCGCAGGAGTGAGGGCGATTTTCCCCTCGTCCACCATCTGCAAAATCGGCGGTATCAATTCCGTCAAGCGGATAAATCTTTGTACGGTCATCCTGCCCACGCCGAAGCCCTGTGCCACTTTGTCGTCCGTCCGCAACTTCGTCACAACTTGTGACGAGGTTAAATCCGTGCGGAAACCCTGCCGCTTCATGGCTTCGGATTTCATCTTGTAGGCAAACGCCCGCTCGCTCGGCAGGATATTTTCACGCTGTAAATTGCTG
>JBGVLR010000017.1:0-2800 GCA_045124375.1 Acetatifactor sp. | reverse complement strand
TAAAAAAATATAGTGTATGAAAATAAAATAATTGTTATAATCTAAGTAAGAATATACCAGAAAGGTTGCTAATGGCTATGTAAGAGATGCTTATATTTATTTGAACCGTTATAAAGGAATTCAATTTCTAAAAGAGTTTTACGATGTAGAGCATACCCTCTCATTTGATGATACTATAGATGATTTATCTGCAATATGCAGAAAAAAATGGGGGTGTGGCTTACGTAATAATATAGTGAAAGAGAAAAATAATCGGAACAGGAGATGTCTGATATGATTTTGTACCATGGAAGCAATATGACTGTAGAAAAGCCGAGACTTATAAAACAAAATCGGTATCTTGATTTTGGGTTCGGATTTTATACTACTACTAATCGTGATCAGGCGGTGAGCTTTGCACAAAAGGTTACGGAGCGACGTAAAACAGGGAAAGCTACGCTGAACATTTACTCAGTGGACGAGAACGTTGCATTCGAAGAGTGTAGTTTGCTGCAATTTGATAATCCGGATGAGATGTGGTTGGATTTTGTAGCTGAGAATCGTCAGGGTACATACCAGGAAAAGCAGTATGATTTGATTTATGGTGCAGTCGCAAACGATGATGTGTATCGTACAATTACCCTGTATATGACTGGAGTTTTGGATAAGGAGCAGACTTTGATGGCACTGAAGATTCGGAAGTTGTTCAACCAGTTGGTATTTGGAACTGAGAAATCTTTACAATATCTACATTTTGAGGTAGTGTCAAGTAATCTATGAAAAACTGAGCCGAAAAAAACAGGCTCAAACGAACCTTGAAAATTGCAAATATATAAGACGGAAGGCCCTCCGGGGGCTCAGGGCGCTGCCCTAAGAACCTGCAAGGGACCAGTCCCTTGACCCAATTCCGGGCTCTGCCCAGACCTGTCCTCGCCGGAAGGCAGGAAAAGGGCGCACTTGCCCCTTTTCTGCTAAACAGGATAATCCGTGAACCTTATGTCAAGAGGCTTTCGCGGCATATCCTCGCACTTCGTGCTCCGGTATTCCACGGTCCTCCTGACAACGGTTCCGCTCCATTTACGCATTTTTCTGTTTCTGGAGATTCATAATTGTCTGTTGGCCAAGGAAGATCAGCAGCTGCCATTTCCCGGGCATGTTGTCAGCGCCTTCCAGCATTTCTACTGTGTTCAGGACTTTATAGTTGTTGTGTTTGTGGGGACGCAGAAAGTTATAGTATGCAACCCACAGAGCAAGGTCATAGTTGGCACCGTTGATGTTGTCAAATCCGTTTGTTTTCCGGTAGGACGCTTTATAGGTTCGGTTCAGGCGCTCAATCATCTGCTTGAATGGACGGAACTCTTTGGAAACCGCATCGTCGTTGGTAAGTCCAATCACTTGGGTAATGCTGAACTTGAAGGCATCACCAAATTCATGGAAGAACTGCTGGGCAGCCAGAGGATAGGCACTGTAACCGTCTGCGATAAAGCGGAAGTTTTTTGGAAGCTCTTTGAAATGTCGGAAAGCCATGCGCATTGCCATGATACAGGGACCGACGCCGCGATTGTCAGAGACCTGGTAACCGATGATGGAGCGCTTCGCAGCATCCATAATGAACCAGATATAAGTTTTGATACCACGGATCTTGATATAGGTTTCATCAGCAGTGAAAGTGCTGCCGGCATGATAGTCATAGTTGTCCACGAAAGGTTTTACACAGATAGCAGCAGTTTTACAGTAGTTGGCGATCTGCTGGTGTGAGATCCGGATGTTATAAAGATCCTTCAAAGCCTGGGAGGTTTTCCGCAGGGAGAGCCCGAGGTTAACGTGAAGAGTCAGGCACAGTGACATCACGTGGGAATCGAACTTGTTGAACTTCAGGGAAGAAGCGTTCTTCGGGAGGGAGTCCAGATCCATCTTAAAGAAATCCACGGTGAATTCACGGTAGATGTAGTGGAGTTTGTATTCGTTCTTGCCATAAGCTTTTTCAAGATGTTCCTTATCTACTTTTTTGAGATTGTGGAGATAGTAAGGGCATTTGGGATTTACGCATTTGTGGACGATAAAGTGTTTCCTGTCTTTTTTATGTACCAGAGCATTTCCACAGTGGGGGCAGCGTAAGGTGTACTCTTTAGAGAAACGGTTATCATCCGGTGAAAAGTTTGTGTCGCAGACCTTGCATTTGATCTGACCTTTCCTGCCGTTGTTGCGGTAGAGATAAGGTTGAGGGGCATTACAGCAGGGACACTTGCAGTCCTCGGGGATATCACATTCTTTGCGGCGTGAGACGGGTTTGATCTTCTTGTGATACTTGAATTCATAGTAGGGGATTAGGAGCTGCCAGTCCCAGTCGTTGTGATGAATTTCCATTTTGGGAAGCTCGTCTGTTTTGAGTTTCTGGTACTTTGGAGAGTGGGAATCGTCAAAAGCCCACTGTTTCAGTGGAATATATTTGCAGATAAATGCAATCAGCCAGCAATTCTGCTGATAAAGATATTGAATAACAGAAAGTAAGTATTGTATAATGTCCATGAGCATTGTCTCCTTTGGTGTTTTGGAATTTTGGTCGAGGACATTATACCAGAAAAAGGGAGGTCAATGCTCTTTTTATTTGCATTCTCCCATAAAATCAAGGTTTTCATTGAATTTTGGAACAAAAAAACAGGTAGTTTTTGACACTACCTGATCAAAACAGGAGGATCAGGAATGAAGTTCACAGAAGGTTACTGGGAGAAGAATGAACGTGCAAACGCATCCTATGCGATGCAGGCTTTTACAGCGGAAGCAATTCCGGGCGGAATGAGAATCGTTTCTCCGTTCCGTG
>JBGVLR010000016.1:0-6296 GCA_045124375.1 Acetatifactor sp. | reverse complement strand
CTCCGCCCAGATCGAAATGGTTCCCCAGAACTACCAGAAGCTGGAGAGCGAGGAGCACATCTCCCTGATGGAAAAGCTGCTGGACATCATGGAAGAAGATGACGACGTGCAGAACGTCTGGCATAACTGGGAAGAGTAATTCGCGTCGTTAAAACGCCGCTATTTACATTAAAACTCGGAGTTATCACAACTTTTTAAGCGGTTTTTAACCCCCTATTTTGACGAGTTGTGATATATACCACTTTTTAAGTCAATGAGTTATGAAAATACCACTTTTTTGTCAATAAATGGCAAAGGAGTGGTATTTTTTGTTAGCAAAACACTGTTTAGAAGAGTTCAAATTGGATTGTCAGCTTCGGCGACTGACTGACCGAACAATCAAGGGATATTACAACAATACTCTGAATTTCCTGATCTACGCAGAGAAGCACCATAGCATTACAGAAGTGGAGGAAATCTACACCTTACACATCAAGCATTATGTTCAGTACCTTCTCAGCAAAAAACTGACTGCTGCCTACACCAATAACATTCTCAAATGTTTGCGTGCCTACTTTCGCTTTGCCATCCAGGAGGAATACATCTACAGTAACCCAAGCTTGAAAGTTAAGATGCAAAGAGAACCCAAGGTATTGATAAAGACCTTCAATGATGATGAAGTGCGTTCTCTTCTTTCTGTATTTGATTACTCCACCTTCCTGTCTGCCAGAAATAAAATGGTGCTTGAAAGATATGTTTGCTAAAGTGGATAAATTTAGATATTCGATAGCACCGTTTTCCAAAATAAAAAGCCAACTTCGTGGGAGAATTGGTCAGATATACCCCCTATTGGAGAAATGAAAAATTTTTATCCCGAAATTCAACGATAGACCCGAGGACTTAAATAGTTGCTTTATAGTTGAGAAAATCTCTTTGGAATCTCTTAATAAAGATATAGGAATTTTATAAAAAAGATGTTAGAAAGTTGAAAAGGAGGGACAGCTACAAACTGTCCCTCCGAGCTTTATTCTTTTGCTATTGGCACTTTTACATACTCCATGAGATCCCCAGGCTGGCAATCCAAAACCTCACACAGTCGTGCGATTGTCTTAGCGTCCAGACCGCCGGTTCCGTTCTTGATGGCGGTGAGCGTTCCCTGTCCGATCAGCTTCTCTTGTCGGATCTTGTATGTTGTGTAGCCCTTCTCCTTCAGAAGGTCAAACAGTTTGGTATAGACGATGGGCATTGTAAAAAACCTCCTTCTCCACTGTCCGTATTATAGCACAGGATATGCACTAAGTCAAGTGCATAAAACTAACTAAAGATATACACTCATCTTTGTGTATATTCCCAACTTGATTATGCACAAAACTTAGTGTATAATACTATCAGAAGGTAAGGGAAGCCAACCGGAAGAAGCTACACGGTAGTAGGGTAGCAAGAGCCGAAAGCGTCCACAAACTCAAGCCCATATCCTAGTGAGACGGAAGCCCCGTTGACATGACTTGAAGATGACTTGAGGGTTGGCAATCCCACCAAAAAAAACAAAGGAGAAAACAATATGTCTACCATCGAAATCACATCCAAGATCGAAGCTCTGAAGGAACTGGAAGCCCTGATCGAAGAAGCCAAGGCAGAAGCCGAAACCCTGAGAGATGAAATCAAGACCGAAATGCTGAACCGCAACACCGAAGAGATGGAAGCTGGACAGTACATCGTTCGCTGGACTTCCGTTCTGAGCCAGAGGTTCGACAGCACGGCATTCAAGAAGGTCATGCCCGATGTGTACAAGAGCTTCATCAAGCAGACCGCCAGCCGCCGCTTCTCCATCGCATAATAAAAAAGCCCCTGTCAGAGCGGCAACTCTGACAGGGGCAGCCCAAGAAAAACCTACCACAGTCAATCAAGGGGTACGCTAATTATAAGCCTCTGCCCCTCCAAAATCAAGGAGGAAATTCCCATGAAGCAGCTGACCAGTTACAGCCGAGTCGCCGGTTATCTCAATAAGGTTTTCGACCTTCTGAACGAAGAGTTCTTTGAAAGTGAACTTTCAAGACCCACCATCACAATTCAGTCCACCCCCAAGGCTTACGGACACTTCTCTCTGAGAGAAGACACCTGGGTTTCCAAGTTGGGAGGAACCCACGAAATCAACATTGGAGCCGGTACTCTCTCCCGGCCCATCGAGGAAGTGGTTGCGACTCTCCTTCATGAGATGGTTCACTACTACAACCATGTGAATGGCATTCAGGACTGCAGCCGTGGTAACACCTACCACAACCGCAAGTTCAGAGACGCAGCCACCGCACACGGTTTGATCGTGGATCATCACGAGAAATACGGTTGGACGATTACCAGTCCCAGTGATGACCTCTTGGAGTTCATTCTGAAGAACGACCTGACCGACATTCTTATCAATCGGAACGAGTTCAGCGGTTTTCAGATTACCGGCACCGGCACGCACAACGGTGTCCCTACCTTCGTCGGTGTGGCTCCCCGAAAGAGCAGCAGCCGCAAATACGCTTGCCCCTGTTGTGGCATGAGCGTCAGAGCCACAAAGGTTGTAAACATCGCTTGCATGGACTGCGACGAACAGTTGCTCTTGGTGGGCTAAAGTTCCAAAACTCAAAAGTTCTGACGCCGACCGCCGATGGTGTCAAAAGATAGCACCAAAAGCCGAAAATCGGTGTCAGAACTTAGTGTCATTAAAACGGAGGAAAAAGCCATGATTTACGGCTATGCGAGAGTATCAACTGCCACTCAGGGCAGAGATGGAAACAGTTTAGAGGATCAGGTTGCCGCTCTTGAGAAATACGGCTGCCAGAAGATCGTGAAAGAGGCGTTCACAGGAAAGACCATGGACAGACCGCAGTTCCTGAGCCTCTTGGAAGTCCTTCGGGAAGGGGACACGCTTGTGGTGTGTAAACTTGACCGCTTCGCCCGAACTGCCATTGAGGGAGTTCAGACTGTTCGAGAATTGTTTGAAAGAGGTATCAGAGTTCATATTTTGAATATGGGACTTGTAGAAAACACATTGACAGGTAATTTGATTCTGACTGTCATGCTTGCGTTCGCCGAATACGAAAGGGGAATGATCGTGGAGAGAACACAAACAGGAAAGGCAGTGGCAAGGCAAGACCCGAACTTCAAAGATGGCAGACCGAAGAAGTTCACGCCGGAGCAAATCCGACTGGCCCTGGATCTTCTGGAACAGGGACGGACATATAGACAGGTTACAGAAATGACAGGGATTAGTAAGAGTACATTGATAAGGGCGAAAAGATAGGGCATAGGAATTATCCTATGCCCTCCGTTTATTAAGTTTCGGGAAGACTAATAGGCTGATGCATTATCTACCGGCATTGTAATAGGTGTTTCAGAAATTATCGGAAGCTGGATATCATTCCATGCTTTTGCTCTTACATAAGAATTATCATTACCTCTGCTAAAAACAAATGACCCATCATAACGCAGACCAATTATATCCATTCCTCCCATTTCTGTAGAATACGTTATGGATACAATGTTATTCCACTTTTCTTCGCTAAAACTGTCACTGGTTCCATCTTCCTTGAATGCATACATTCCTTCAATAAATGCAATGTTTGTTAATTTGGAGGCTCTTGTTATTGCTCCGTTGTAGTTACTACCAATGGCCACTACAGTTCCATCATTTCTTAAACCGAAAGTCTGTACATCGTGGGTTGAGATAGCTTTAATGTCTGTCCACGATTCGACCTCACACATTCCATGAAGATTTCGGCCAGTTGCAACCACAGTACCATCCGATTTCAATCCGAATGTACAATCTTCACCAGCTGCAATTGCAATAATATCCTTCCACTCCGTTACATTACATTCGCCATATTTGTTGTTGCCAACAGCAACAACTGTTCCATCAGATTTTAATCCAACAAAAAATTCATCGTATGGATTGCATGGTACAGAAATTGCCACCAAATCCGACCATTCCATAAGCTCCTGATAATAGTGGAAATCTGAACCAGGTAGTGACAGTGTGCCATCATACCTCAAACCAATTGTGCCATGAATGGAAACGATATTTTTATAGGTAGATGGCATATATTGTGCAATCTCTTCGTCAGATAAGGTTTCAGAATACCTGCAATCAACTGCAATCGTTCCATCTTTTCTTAACGCATGGAACATCACAATGTTCTCGGGGCCCTGATTCCACATATCAAAAGAGATTGTTTTTCTGTTAGGTACTTTATTCCAGGCCGCAAAACTCCGCTCTCTGGCATCGCTGTAGTCACCCAACTTGCCGAAGGCGATGGCGGCTTTGGCGGTTTCGCCGTTTGCAAGGAGGGCTTCCGCTTCCTCATAGGCCATCTCTTCCGGCGTCATGGGGGCGGTGGTTACTGTGGGTTCGGTGTTTTGAATCTGCACTGGGTCTTTCGGAATCATGGGGATGTTGATTTCTGTGGGTTCGATGCTCTGGATCTGCACTGGGTATTCCTGCTTTGCAGAAGGATTCCACAGTAGCACCAGGGCAACGATGACGCAGGTCAAAACTACAGCGATGGGAAGCAGCTTTCCGGTTTGCTTCCGGGGAGCCGCCTGCTTCCGGGTTTTCGGGATTTCCCGCTTCTCTTCCGGCAGGGGCAGGACCATTTCTTTCGTTTCTTCCTTCACAGGAACAGTCACTTCCACCCGCTGGGCTGCTGCCTTGACAGGCTGCTTCTCCTGCATCGGGACATTGTAGACGGCAATGCCATAGATCAGCTCCTGCATAGATTGGGTTCTGTCCAGAATGCTGAAAGCCATTGCCCTGCGGATGATGACTGCAAAAACGTTGTCTTTTAATGCGTCAAACTCTTGTTCCAGAACTTCCTGTTGCAGGGAATTGGCGGGCACCTTGCCAGTAGCCGCATATAGCAGCACCGATGCAAAGGAATAGATATCCGAAACCATACCGATGCCTGCCCCACGGTAAATCTCCGGAGCTGCAAAGCCGGAATTGAAACGCCCGGTCTCCTGTGAACTGGGTTCCTTAAGAGATGCACCGTCCGCACTGATCAGAATATTCTCCGGGCAGATCTGCAGATGGAGTTTGCCGTCGTTATGGAGGTTGCGAAGCTGAACGGCAGCAGGCAGCAGCAGAGATACAGCACCATTGATTCCAAGGCCCCGATGATAGTCTTCCATATAAGACTGTAATGTAACAGCATGCGCCTTTTTTTGATTGGGTTTCCCTTGAGATGCGCTTTCCTTATTTCGTCTTATAATCAGAATTACAGCCAATACAAGAAGGGCCACACTTACGCAAACAACTACAGGAAATAGGGAAGAGGATTTTTGGGGTTCTTCCACCGGTTCTTCTATTATCTCGGGAGCCTCTGTTGTTTCTGCAATCTCAGATTCCTCAGGAATAACGATGTTGTATTGGTCTAGCAGATTCCATAATTCGCTGATATCTACAGAACCAAAAACACCTTGGGAATCTGCATTAACCTTATAGGTGTTGACACCGACTACCACGCCTTCTGTATTAAACAGAGGGCCGCCGGAATTGCCGGAGTTGATGGCGGCATTGACCTGAAGCAGCTTCACCGGATTGCCGCCTTTTTCGATGGTGAAACTGCGGATCGCACTGATGATACCATCGGTAATGGTAACGGATTCACTGGTATGGGCCTGGGTATCTGAGAGAATATCACCCGCCCCGGGATAACCCACAACATATATTGCTGCACCATGCTGGGGTTCTTCCTTAGACAGCTTCAGTGGCTTCATATCCACCTCGTCAGTCACCTTTAGAACACACAAGTCTTTCTCCGAAGTGGTAAACACGATTTGCGCATCTACCATCCGGTCTTCTCCCACCCAAATGGAAATACTGATAGGATTCCCCTCTACCACATGGTCATTGGTTGCAATCAGCACTTCACCGGGTTCGTTTTTGATCACAAAACCGGAACCAGTGGCTGCGCCATTGTAGTATTTCGAAAGGATACGTACCACAGACTTTGTAGATTCCATTACTTCTTCTGGTACACCTGTTGCTGCCATGGTAGGAAGGATGCAGCTAAGTAATATAAACAAGCACAGAATAGTGCTGATAATTTTTTTCATGGAATATTCCTCCAATTTCTCTCTTGGTTCTATTTTAATCAGATTGCGTGAAATAGTCAATGAATAGCTTCTTTTATTTGGGAACCTCTGAATAAATAAGCTTCATTCTGTTCCAAATGGTAAAAATGACCGATTTTTGGTTTAGTTAAGGAAATTTAAGTGAAAAACAGCCAATATACCTCAGGTTTTTCGCTTCTTTCCACTCCAAAGGGCAGACTGCC
>JBGVLR010000015.1:0-1830 GCA_045124375.1 Acetatifactor sp. | reverse complement strand
GGATCTGCCAGCAGATGCTGCAAATGACTGCCGGTAAGACTATCTACATACTGCTGTACCGTCACGCCTTCGTTGGGAAGTAGTGCAGCGAAAGCATACTTTCTGCCTTCATAGTACTTGATGAAGCCCGTGGCCAGATCGTCACTGAGATATTTGTACTCATCTGCGTGCATCATCTCAACGTCCTGCTTCGTGCCGTCTTCCTTTGTAAAAATGTCGTCACGAACTTGGAACTCATCATAAACATCATCCCACTGGGCTTCAAAGGCCAACGCGTTGACCAGATACATGATCGCTTCATCCGGAATCTCATCCAGGATCTCCGGAATCATATCATCGGTGTGGTCTTTGACCCAGTTGTTGATATCATTCCTGGTTCCTTCATCAAATGCAGCCTTGTAAATGCTGGAACCGTAATAATCAGCATTGGTCTGCAGGAAGCTCTCGTTGACAGTAAAATTCGGATCATCCTTGAACCAGATGGAATTTGCCAGACTCATTTTGTATTCTTCTGCTTCAGGAAGCAGGTCCATATAAGCAAGCATATAGCAGTTTAAGTCATCCGAATCCATGCCAAGGACCTGCTGCATCTGCGTCAGTGTCTCACCGTCAGCACCGTTGGCTGTCATTGCCAGAGCATAGAGCACAGACAGAGGAGAAATCAAAGTGTTCTTCCCTTCTTCCATACTGGTCTGGAACAGCCGTACACCAAAATCAGTTGCAGCAGCTGCTCCGGCATCCATATCGGGCAGAACATCCACTGCCTTGGCAGGAACGTCCTTCATAAGGTCATCCGCGCTCACCTTGCTGCAAGCTGTCAGGCTAAAAAGTAAAGCGAAGGAAAGCAACAGGGCTGTCAGTCTTTTCATCAATATCACCCTTTCTAATCAGTGATTGGTTCTTCCACGATCCCCATAATGGATGCAACGACGGTCTTTTCGTTTTCATCCCAGGATGTGTACATCACGAGGATCAGGTCTTCCGGATTGTATGCATCAGGATCAAAATCAGGATCCGTCTCCAGATCGACGGTTACTGTAATTTGCGTACCATCCGCAAATACCGTAAAGCCACTCATGTTTTCTACGGTACCGATAAAGCCTGTTTCCGTAACTTCCTGGATGCGCACCATCATCTCCGGTACTCTGGATGCGGGAGCTTCATCAGCAATTGATGCAGATTCCTGCTCCTCCATACCCATTTCCGGTTCAACCGCGCTTTCTGGTCTAGCGGCTGCTTCACCTGCAGCCTGTTCCGTAACATTCCAGTCCCAGTATGGAATCAGCTTGTACATACTGAATAACACCAAACATAAGCAGGCAGCCATGGAAACGATTTTGATCCAGGGAGAAGTTACTCGTTTGGCAATTGTTTTCTGTTCCGCTTCGTCAACATACCGCTCATCGACATAGCTCATGCCTTCAAAAAGCTCTTTACCGCTCATACATAGATCCCCTCGCTTTCCAAAAACAGTTGAAGCTTGTTTCTTGTCCGATGAAGCTGGGTTTTGATTTTGCTTTGAGACATCTGATAACGCTCAGCAATTTCCTGGATAGTATCGGTATACCAGTATCGTCGCATGAAGATAAGCCGACTGTCCAGGCTAAGGCTTTCCAAGAATCGGTTCAGAACACGGCCCAGTTCCTCACCTTCCAGCTTTCTTTCGTAGGATTGGTCTGGGATACAGGCTTCCATCTCTGTTGTGAGTGTCACAATTTCTGCATTCCGCTTTTCTGCAGCATTCCATTCGATCCGGCGGAGGGAGAAATTACGGCAGATTTTCGCAAGATAGGCAAAAAAGTAGTTTGGCTTTTGGGGTGGAATCGATTC
>JBGVLR010000014.1:0-1760 GCA_045124375.1 Acetatifactor sp. | reverse complement strand
TGCTTACTTAAATCAGGTGGCATACAACATCCTGCGCTGCCGGGAAGACACGGAGGAAATCGTGGAGGACACCTATCTCGCGGCTTGGAACGCCATTCCCCCCACGAAGCCTAATGTGCTGAAGCATTTTCTCTCCCGCATTACCCGAAACCTGGCTTTCACCCGTCTGGACTACAACACCGCCGGGCGGCGCTGCCGCAATATGGTAGCTCTGCTTTCCGAGTTGGGCGATTGCATCCCCGACCCCAAAAGCGACATGGAAATGGTCTGGGCGACAAAACAAATCGGGTCCTCCCTGAACCGCTTTCTGGATACGCTGGAACGGACGGACTGCAAGATCTTCCTCTGCCGCTACTATTACAATCTGACCATCCCGGAAATCGCAGCAAAGTATGATCTGCCCCAGCGAAGAGTCAAATACCGACTGAGTTGTCTGCGGAAAGATCTGCGCAAGCACCTGAACAAGGAGGGAGTTACAGTATGAAAAGCGAAAAGCTGTACGATGCCTTCAATTACATCGATGACTGGTATCTGGACATTGTGGACACTCCGCAAAAGGAGGCCACTGAAATGAAAAAACGCAAGCATTTTTCCCTTCGCAAAACCATTACTTATGCACTGGCAGCAGTAATTTGCATCAGTATTCTGACCATTACTGCTGCGGCCACGGGATGGATTCCCGGTTTGTTTTATCAACTAAGAGAAAAGTATCCTCAGGATAAAGAACTATTTGAGGCCGCGGCTCAGGTAAATACCGATGCTGTGCCTGAAATCATTGAGATTCCTCATCTTGATCTATCTCAATTTGTATTGTTGGAACAGTATTTTGATGATAATACCATCCTTATCGGTTATGATACGGAAATTGATCTTCCAGAACCTGCAGTTGGTATCGAACCCGAAACTGAACTCCTGAACAAAATTAAAAACGGCACCAAAATGTCCGAAATTTCTTGGTCGGATCAGGATTCCTGGCATATGGCACCTGCCACAGAGAATGCCAAAGAGCATAATTTGTCTGGGGATAGTGCTGAAATGGATCGAATGTTAAAAGCCACGCTCTCAGAGACTGCCTATCAGAAAGTGTGGGAACTGATGGAAAAACAGGGCTATGTCTGTATTGCCGTACGGAATGCGTGGATAGGAGATCATATCCTTATCAATGGTGTCGACACAGTTGAAGCCTATATGGAAAGTAACGCCTATGCAGACAGAACCGAATACACCTCCGATCTTGG
Organism: Acetatifactor sp.; assembly: GCA_045124375.1. Taxonomy (GTDB): domain Bacteria; phylum Bacillota; class Clostridia; order Lachnospirales; family Lachnospiraceae; genus Acetatifactor. Next base: position 522 of record JBGVLR010000014.1, on the reverse strand, counting down.
CTACTGTATTCGGCTGGAACCACTTCCAGAAGATGTGCGTAACCAGAAGCAGGTAACCGTAACCTTGAATGTACGCTCCTCCGTACAATACTGGTATATGGACTTGGACGGAGAAGGCAGAGTTTATTACGACGACAGCAGCATCACGACTGATCCAGTTTCTTTTGAACTGAAGAAGGTTGGGTAAGGAAGCGAACCCGGACACAGTGTGTCCGGGTTCATTCTATTTTCATTGACAAATGTCCTCCCAGGGTTTACAATATATCACATATTTCAACGATACTATGAGGTGATTCCCTATGGATAAACTGCGTACCGAAACCCTGTGCATTCAGGCTGGTTATACCCCCGGCAACGGCCAGCCCCGGCAGATCCCCATTGTTCAGAGCACTACTTTTAAATATAACACTTCTGAAGACATGGGCAAGCTGTTTGATCTGGAGGCTGAGGGCTACTTCTACTCCCGTTTACAGAACCCCACCTGCGATATGGTGGCCGCCAAAATCGCGGCGCTGGAAGGCG
>JBGVLR010000013.1:0-59875 GCA_045124375.1 Acetatifactor sp. | reverse complement strand
GGGAATGCAATGTCAGTGAAACATTGTGTTCCCTGTGAGGGTGTTCGCAATAACCGTTTTATCATGTGTGTCGGGTGGGCACTCGTTCTAATATCTCAATCTTACAGTCATGCTTCTTGGTCTTTTTATCATAAGCAATACCGACTGCCAGAATCCGTCCGGTGTATTTAGGTGTTTTCCCAAGTTTGGGAAGGAAACGGAGCGCATATTGCTTTTCTTTAATCTGTTTTATGGCCTCTTCGGCAGTATGATTAATTTTTAATTCAAGAATGATGCAATCAGCTTTTTGGTCACGTTCAGGATAGAAAATGAAGTCAACATAACCAATACCGGCTTTATCCTCTCGCTCTATACGGTAAGAATCCCTTGCAGACAGATATACCAGGTTGATAATGGCAGTCAAATCGGATTCATTATTATAGTTGAGTAAAGGAACTTCCGTATTATGAGAAAACTCCAGAATTTCCAACATGGTCTTCGTATCATTAGACAAAGTTGCCTTCAGCATCCTTTCAGATTCTCTGGCAAGAGAATATACATATCCTAAAGATTTCTCCTTCAGCAGCATATCGGCAAATTTATCCATCAGTTCCTTATTAGGAATAAAGACATAACCGTTTTCATAGGTTAAAAATCCATATACGATCATTGCTGAAAAAATCTCATCTTTTGTACTAAGATTCATGGAAGTAGCAGCATATTCCTGTACTTTAGCCGATACAGGGATGCCGGCCACCATTAGCGCAAGATCATCACGTACATCAGCAATATTTTGCTCAATATAGTAAAAGATTTCATCATACGGTCCTGAACTGGTCCAATAGCTTTCCAAATGATTAAATCTCAATGCCTGCACAACAGAACGAGGATTATATATGCGTTCGCCAAAAGCTGTATGGTATCCATCATACCAAAGCCGCAAACCCTCTCGTGTGACTATTGGGTTCGGACATAAGGTGAGATAGCGATCATACAGTTTATCTACTTCAGACTCTGTAAACCCAAAATAGGTGCTGAATGCAGGCGATTTTGCCATTGTAAATTCCACAAACATATTTAGTTCGGAACCGCTGGAGTATTTGGCAATTGGAAGGATACCTGTCATGTATGCAAACTGTACATAGGATTTTCCTTTCAACAGGTTACTCAAAAAATCAATATATTTTATCTTATCTTCTTCTGTAACAAAATCCCTGTGAAAGATATAGTCCCATTCATCCAGAACAAATACAAAGCGATTTGCAGGATCCAGGGCATTGATTGCTTTGAAGGCATCCCATACAGCTTCGTCCTCATGGATTTTAGCTTCGGGATAGGCTTCAATCAGGTCTTCTATCAATTTTGTTTCAATACGCTCAATATATTGTTGATATGTGCAACAGTTTCGCGGAATCTCATTGAACACGATATGAATCACATTGTAACAGTTTAAAAACGCATGATAGCTTTCCTCTTTGGAAATGTGCAGAGAATCAAAAACGTCTGCCATATGACAGCCTTTTGAAAGAAAAGAAGCAATCATATTGGCCATAACGGTCTTGCCGAAACGACGGGGTCTTGTAATACACAAGAAGCTGCTGCCTTCTTTGATCAGAGGGAACAGTTCTTTTAATATATTGGTCTTGTCGACAAAATAGGGTCTTGCTGCTTCGTCTCTATATAATGTACCTGCGGCTGTGCTATTTAAATAGAACCCCATAATTTCACTAATCTCCTCTACAATGCCAGATAATATTTACAGCTAAAGTGTATCATAGGATGGGCGATTTATCAAGAAATTAACATATTTTACTTACTGTTACTTACCGTCAAAATCCCCCCAATATTTTTAATCTGTTTTTTACACGAGCAAGATAACGAATTTTACATGTGTCATTTAAAATGATTTTTGCAACGATAAATTGTTCAGAAAGGAAAAGCGTATGAATGCTTATAAATTATTGACTCCCGGACCGCTTACCACAACGGAAACGGTGAAAGAAGCAATGCTCACAGATCATTGCACCTGGGATAACGATTACAAAATGATCACTCAGAATATCAGAAAAAGATTAATCAGACTGGCAAATGCCACTGAGGAAAATTACACAGCGGTACTCTTACAGGGCAGCGGCACCTACGGAGTGGAATCCGTTCTTACAAGCTCCGTGGGAGACGGTGTCGTGCTGCTTGTCACAAACGGCGCCTACGGAAAGAGAATGGTGCAGATCTGTAGCTATGCAGGAATCAGATATATGGAATATAATGTTGGATTTGCCGAACTCCCGGATGCCGACCATGTTGAAAAACTCCTTCTTTCCCATGAGGAGATCACCCATATAGCAATGGTACATTGCGAAACAACTTCCGGCATCTTAAATGATATCGAAAGTATTGCCCGCGTGGCAAAGGCTTACAACAAAACCTTTATAGTAGATGCAATGTCCAGCTTCGGCGGAATTGAAATTCTTGTGGAAACACTGGGAATCGATTTTATCATCAGTTCTGCAAATAAGTGCATTCAAGGCGTACCCGGCTTTACCTTTATTATAGCCAAAAGAGATGCTTTGGCAAAGACCAAAGGAAACTGCCGCAGCCTTTCTCTTGATTTATACGCACAGTTTGAGGAAATGGAAAAAGACGGAAAATGGCGTTTTACATCACCTACGCATACGGTTCTGGCTTTCTCAAAGGCTTTGGACGAACTGGAAGCGGAAGGCGGAGTGAAGGCTCGTCAAAAAAGATATACGGAGAACAACCGCACATTGATTGCCAATATGCGCGCTCTTGGTTTTAAAACTTATGTTGCGGAAGAAAATCAAAGCCCTATTATCACTTCTTTCCTTTACCCGGAAAATAAGAACTTTCATTTCGGAGAGATGTACGAATACATAAAGGATAGAGGATATGCAATTTATCCGGGCAAGGTTACGGATATCGACACCTTCCGCATTGGAAACATCGGCGAGATTTATGCAGAAGATATCGAAAGGATTACAGAGATCTTTAAATCCTTTCTTGAGGCAAAAAATATCAGAGGTGACGAGAAATGAGGAAAATTGAAGCAGTTATTTTTGACTGGGCAGGAACAACCGTAGATTATGGTTCCTTTGCACCTGTACAGGCATTCATTGCAGCATTTGAAAAGTTCGGAATCACTCCTACTAATGATGAGGTGAGAAAACCCATGGGCATCGCCAAGATCGACCATGTGCGTGAAATGTTGAAAATGGAGCGGATCTCAAAGGAATGGGAGCGTATACACGAAAGACCATTTACCGAGGATGATGTGAAAGAAATCTATGAATTGTCCGAAACACTTATATTGGATATTTTAAAGGATTTCTCAGATCCTAAGCCCTATGTTACGGAAGCCATTTCTGCGCTTCGGGGAAAGGGAATAAAGATAGGTTCCACAACGGGCTACAATGATGAAATGATGGAGATCGTAAAAAAAGCAGCCGCAGAAAAAGGGTATGCTCCCGATGCCTGCTTTACTCCGGACAGCACGAATAAAGTCGGCAGACCGTATCCCTATCTCATATTTAAGAATATGATGGAGCTTAAAGTGAAATCTGTGGATGGTGTTGTAAAGGTTGGAGATACCGTTGCAGATATTGTGGAAGGGAATAATGCCGGTGTAACAACCGTTGGAATCATAGAAGGCAGTTCGGTCCTTGGATATTCCCAAGCTGAATATGAAGCGCTTTCGGAGGAGGAAAAGGCGCAGGCGAAGAGCAAGGCAGCCGAAACCTATAAAAACTGTGGGGCAGATTACATACTTGACAATATGAGCGGTCTGGTTGCCCTCATTGAGACACTGGAGCAAAAATAACAGGTGTATAAGGCACAGAAGGGAGTAATATTATGAGAAAATTAAAGAATATTTTAGCAGGAACATTGGTACTTGCAGCAATCGCAGCCTGTGTGACAGGATGTCAGAAAAAGGATGAGGCTTCTGCAGGCAATACAGCAACATCAGACAAGTATGTGGATACCATTACCATGATATGGTCTCCAAACGAATCAGCAGAAGATTACGATGTGGCAAGAGAAGAATTCTCAAGGCTTATTGAACAGGCAACAGGTAAAAAGGTTGAGCACCAGCTGACAACAGATTATGCAGTTGCGATCGAGGCGATGGCATCCGGCAAGGCCCAGATCTGCTTTAACGGCGCCGAATCCTATGTTCAGGCACATGAAAAGAACGCAGCAGTTCTTCCCCTGTTCGTAAACAGCGGCGAGTCGGGTACGCTGGATGACGCTATCTATTACAGTTTCCTGGCAGTGGAAGAAGCAAATGCAGATAAATATGCAGACGGCGACAGCTATTCAATCGACAACATCGAAGGTAAAAAGATGTCCTTTGTATCAAACAGCTCAACTTCAGGCTTCAAGGTTCCTACCAGCTCCATCATCAGCCATTTTGCAGACAAAAACCTGACAACAGACTCCCTTGTGGAGGCAGGAGGATTCTTCTCAGAGGTAATGTTCGGAGGTTCCCATCAGGGCTCTGCTTTCAACCTGATGTCGGGTAAAGCTGATGTTGCGGCATTCTGTGATACCGAGATCAAGCCCTATGCTGATTGCACTGAGGGTGAAGAAAATAAGGTAGGCGCTGTTTATTCCATCAAGGCTGATGCGACTGCTCCCTTTGACCAGGTGCAGGGAGAGAAGTTTGTTCTGATTGCAAGCACCCCCGTACTGAACGGCCCCTTTTTCTATAACTCTGAGACACTCAGTCCTGAAGATGTTAAGGCAATCCAGGATTTGTTCACTTCCGATGAAGTAACCAATAATGAGAAAATCTTTATCCCGGAAGGTTCTGACGGTGTAGGTGTTTTCCATAAAAAAGGCGATTCAAAATTTGTGCTGGTTGATGACTCCTGGTTTGATCCGATCAGAGAAATGGGTAAATAAGAATGGCAATCTTAAAATTTGAAAATGTCAGCAAAGTCTATGACAATACAACAAAAGCCCTTGATAATATTTCCTTTTCCATTGAAGAAGGAGAATTTGTATCCGTTATCGGTCCGTCAGGAGCAGGAAAATCCACCATTCTTCGCTGCTGCAACCGTTTGATCGATATCACAGAGGGGAAAATCTGGTTCGATGGTAAAGATGTTACCGGAATGAATAAGAAGGAACTTCGGGCAGTAAGAACGAAGACAGGCATGATATTTCAGCACTATAATCTGGTGGAACGTCTCAGTGTTATGGAAAATGTATTGCACGGCAAGCTTGGTCAGAAATCCACACTTGCCGGTATGGCGGGCATCTATTCCGAAGAAGAAAAGCTGGAAGCATTCCATATTCTGGAAAGGCTTGACCTGGCTGAACAAGCTTATAAGCGCTGTGATGAACTGTCCGGAGGCCAAAAACAGAGAGTCGGCATAGCGAGAGCGATCATGCAGCAGCCCAAACTGATTTTATGCGATGAACCCATTGCTTCGCTCGACCCCAAATCATCCAAGATTATCATGGATCATTTAAGCAACATCAACAAGAGAGAAAATATAACCTGCCTTGTGAATCTGCATCAGGTGGATGTAGCTATGAACTACTCAAAACGCATCATCGGCGTTACGGGCGGCAGAATCGTTTTTGACGGTCCACCGGAAAAATTAGATACCGAAACCATCCACAGAATATATCAATCGAACGACAGTGATTTGATCACAGATGTGAAGGTGAGCGCATGAAGCGAAACGACAATGTATTTGCCATAAGAAAATTAACATACGCGGCTGTAGCAGTTGTCATCGCTCTGGTTTATTTTGGCGCGGCATATGTCACAGAATTTAAGATGTCTGAAGGCATTGCCGCATTCCCGGGGGCTTTTACCTGGATCGTTGAAAACCTGATTCCCGATGAGAAGGCTATCAGCAGAATCCCCAAGATCTTGTCTAAACTGCTGGAAACCACCATGCTTTCTGTAGCGGTAACGGTATTTGCCGCTGTATGTGCCTTTTTGTTCAGCCTGCTGGGAACACGTACCACCAAGATCAATCCCATTATAGGGAAAGTCGTTCGTATTGTGGCAGCATTTTTCAGAAATGTTCCGGATGTTGTGTGGGCAATGCTTCTGATGTTCTCATTTGGCCAAAATATTTTGACGGGATTTCTGGCATTATTTTTTACCACCTTTGGTCTGTTGACGAGAGCATTTATCGAAACCATAGACGAGGTCAGTTCCTCCTGCGTAGAAGCGCTGAACGCCACAGGCGCCAACTTCATTCAATGCGTATTTCAGGGGATCATCCCTTCTTCACTTACCGGTATTGTATCATGGGTGCTTTACATGATCGAGACAAACATCAGAAGCTCCACATTGATAGGCATGCTGACTGCCACCGGCATCGGTTATCTGTTTGATATGTATTATAAAATGCTCCAGTTTCCGTCTGCAGGACTGATTGTGATATTTATGGTCATCCTGGTCATAGCGATCGAGGGTATTTCAAATAAGATAAGGAGAGTGATCATGTAATGGAGTTAGCTGTAAATTTATCCGGAATAGAGAAAAGCAGGACCGGAAAGATCCGGACTGCCGCAAAAAGCAAGAGTAATTCTGCCATTAAGCTCCTGATCCTTGTCCTTTTGGCAATCTCAGTGATCGCGCTTTTGACCTTTGATTATAAGGATATTGATCCGGGCAGAGCAATGGCAGATACCTTTGCCAATATTAAGATGGTATTTCTGTCGCCCAAGCTTTCAAGAGGCTCATTGACAGAAATTTTGTATCAGCTGCTGGTAACCTTTTGCCTTGGCGCGTTATCTACTGTTTTCGGAATGATCTTAGCCTTTTTCTGCTCGCTTCTCTGTGCGAAAAATATTGCCAATAATACAGTGGCCAATGTGGTAAAAAGTATTGTTGCATTTGTGAGAGCTGTACCCACAGTGCTGTGGGTACTGATATTCGCAATTTCCGCAGGCCTTGGAAGTGTTGCCGCGGTATTGGGATTGACGTTTCACAGCTTTGCGTATCTTACCAAGGTATATGCAGAAGCAATCGAGGAAATTGACGGCGGCACAATTGAAGCTCTCAGGGCAAGCGGGGCCGGCTTCTGGCAGATCGTGACACAGGCCATTTTACCCTCATGCATAAGCTATATGGTGGCCTGGACGTTTATGAGATTCGAGATCAATTTTACCAATGCAGTTGCAATGGGCGCAGCAGCAGGTGCGGGCGGAATCGGATTTAACCTGTACATGGCGGGCAGCTTCTACTTTGACTTAAGGGAAATGGGCGCTCTTACATATATTGTTGTAATTGCAGTTGTCCTTTTAGAGATGTTATCGACAAAGATTAAATCTAAGGTAAAATAAAAAAGCTGAAAGGATGAAAAGGATATGAAGCAGGAAATTATCATAAATAAAAATCCATCAAAGGCAATCAAAGAAATATCAGACAAGCATAACGTAAGACGCTTTATGCTCGTCTGTGATACCGCATTTGAAATGCTGGGCACCTTTGAAGAATATAACAGGATAGAAAATATTGCTGTTAAATTCAGTGCTTTTTCTCCCAATCCGTTATATGAGGAAGTGTGCGAAGGCGTGAAATTGTTCAGATCCGAAGAATGCGACGGCATGATCGCTATAGGCGGAGGCAGCGCAATAGATACGGCCAAATGTATAAAAGCATTTTTTAACATGTCAGATAGTCAGCTTTATCTGTCACAGGAGTTCCCTGAAAATGATATCCCCTTTATTGCCATTCCCACAACCGCCGGAACGGGCAGCGAATCCACAAGATATGCCGTTGTATATTATAAGGGGGAAAAGCAGTCGGTTACAGATGACACGTTAATTCCCGATTATGCCGTTCTTGACCCGCGAAATCTGGAAACATTGCCGCTATACCAGAAGAAATGCACCATGCTTGATGCACTTTGTCAGGGAATCGAATCCTGGTGGTCGGTAAATGCAACCGGTGAAAGCAGAGAAATTTCCAGGGAAGCAGTGACGATGATCCTGGCAAACAGGAGCGGTTATTTAAATGGAGAGAAACAGAGTGCCGAAAACATGATCATCGCCTCAAACCTTGCAGGACAGGCGATCAACATTACACAGACTACGGCAGCACATGCAATGAGCTATAAGCTGACCAGCCTTTATAAAATTCCTCACGGCAGAGCCGCCTTTGTCTGCCTGCCTTATGTGTGGGAATACATGATAGAAAATGCAAAAGGAAATCAAGAGCTGACGCAAGTATTTGCGGACATAGCTGCTGCCTTACATTGTGAAACACCGTCAGATGCAGTGGGTCTCTTAAAAGAAATGAACAGAGAACTTTTCGGGGACAAGGGTGTAGCTGTCAATTCGGAAGATATTCCTCTGCTTGCAGGTTCCGTCAATGTCACCCGTCTCAAAAACAACCCGGTAAAGCTAGATGAGGAAACCCTTGTGATGCTTTATGCAGGTATTCTGGAGGAATTAAAATTCTCCGATAATAAAAGTATTGGTAGAAAAATCATGTCTTTTCTTGACAAGTGCTTCAGCAATTATGCATTGCAGCCGGAATCGATTATATATGGAAATTTAGTGGACAGATAACACCGCGCTGCGTCAGAGAAAGCAGTGTTTTATTTTTGTGCAAAAGAAGTAATGTTTTGTGAATTTACTTTAAAGGTTAGTGTACGGTATCATTAAAATAAGAATGAACAAAATAGTTGACGAAAGGATAGAGATATGTAATGGTGCATCTGCATGGGAATACTTAATGAATGCGTTCACTCATGTAACTTCTAAGAAGTACTTCTTAGTTTCCACAGATGGCGTATTATCTACATCTTATACCACAGATGGATGGAAGGAATGCAGTTACACCTTCTTCCAATGCACATATTACTGCAGATTGTGAGCATCCTGAAGTGGCATTCCGTCTGTTGGATCTGATGTGCCGTGAAGACTTTACCATTACTTCCCGTTATGATAATGATCTGGTAATCTATGCTTTGTTCTCCAGACCGTTCCGCCCCATTGGATTTTTGGATTTCCATTCTTCAGAGGCAAAGAAGGTTTCGACCTATCTGAAACATGGAATCAACAAGTCCGTTATTGTATCCTTCGGTTCGCCTTACTTTGGTAATCAGTATTTTGAGAGAGCTCTTACCTATGTAAATGCATATTCCATGCTATCACCCAGCGTTAAGGCTTTTGTGCGCGCCGCTGTGGGGGAGATTCCGTTTGAAGACTTTAGTCCGGTGGAATTGTAATTTAATTCAAGTTGTAGCAAAGGCAGCTGCAGATCGGCGGCAGAGCTGCCTTTTGAAACAGGCCTAGGATGCCGGAGTCAAAACACCTATGATTCGTTGTTTTGACTCCGGCATCATGACATTTCCTGATCATGCATACTGTTTTCTATATTTTTCTCTTCCGGTGGCGTGTAAAATTTGACGGCTTCCTGAAAATCTTTCAATTACTTTTCCTGACATGGCTTGTAGGAAAATGACTTCAACAAATATACCATTGAAGGTTACTGATTCTATCTGCTTAAAATCCACTTTTATAGCTTCGGGAAGCAGATAGCTTCAGAGATTTGTCCTAAGCTATCTGCTCAGGGCCGGCATTGGGAAGCAACTCTGGCGGATAGCTTCAGAGATGTGTCCTAAGCTATCTGCTCAGGACCAGCTTCGGGAAGCAACTCTGGCAGATAGCTTCAGAGATGTGTCCTAAGCTATCTGCTCTGGACAGGCTTTGGAAAGTGATACGAGCAGATAGACTCTTTAATTTCCTAATTTCAGATGCTGCAAGGGCTGCTGTAAAGGCTGCTGCACTTTTGAAAAAGGGAAATAATCTTCATCAATACTTCTTCATGATATATGTTACCATGTTCTCCCTCAATTAAAGCCAGAAATTGAACATATCAGCATGACTATTGATTGAAAAATATATAAATAAACTGACAATAACAAGATGAAATAAAAATAGTCAAATTATCTGACAATTAAAATTAAAAAAGGGTATTTACAACTTGCACATTTTGGTGTATAGTACATGAAAAGGTCGCAAAGGAGCGCACGAAGGCTTCTTTGCGACCTTTTTTATTAGTTATTATTGGTACAATCTATAAGTAATTAATAGATTGTCAGTAGTCCGGCCTCAGGAATATCTGTTATTCCCTGGGCATGTTACCCCGAGGCGGAACTGGTGTGCCGACACGTTGATATTTAATCTAACTCCTTGTCTATTTTCCCATTGGACCGCGTTGTCGTCAGGCAACGATGCCACCGCATCGCCTCCTTCCTCCGCCTTGCCAATGGAAAAATATCCTGCGGATTTATGTTAAATATCAACGTGCCAGCACACTGGCGACAATCTATCAATTACCCTAAAAGGAGGAAAAGTACATGTTTGAAGTAAAGAATGAACTCCCCAAGGCCCCGCTCTACCGCGAAGAGTTTGAACATGATAACTGCGGTATCGGTGCCTGTGTGAATATCAAAGGCTTAAAGAGTCATGAGACCGTGGAGAATGCCCTGAAGATTGTAGAGAATCTGGAACACAGAGCCGGTAAAGATGCAGAAGGAAAGACAGGTGACGGTGTAGGTATCCTGACCCAGGTGCCTCATAAGTTTTTTGAAAGAGTGACAAAGCCTCTTGGGATCGAACTGGGCGGAGAGAGAGAATATGGTGTGGGCATGTTCTTTTTCCCTCAGGAGGAGCTGCGCCGCAACCAGGCCAAGAAGATGTTTGAGATCATTGTAGAGAAAGAAGGACTGAAGTTCCTGGGCTGGAGAGAAGTGCCTACTTTTCCTAATGTATTAGGTCACAAAGCAGTAGAGTGCATGCCCTATATCATGCAGGCATTTGTTAAGAAGCCGGCCAATGTGGAAAAGGGACTGGCTTTCGACCGCAGACTCTACATTGCAAGACGTGTATTTGAACAGTCTACGGATGATACCTATGTAGTATCTTTGTCCAGCAGAACCATTGTATATAAAGGAATGTTCCTGGTAGGTCAGCTGCGTACCTTCTTTGCAGATTTGCAGAGTGAGGATTTTGAATCTGCCATTGCCATGGTACATTCACGTTTCTCTACCAATACCAATCCCAGCTGGGAGCGTGCACATCCGAACCGCTTTATCGTCCATAATGGTGAGATCAATACCATTCGCGGCAATGCAGATAAGATGCTGGCACGTGAGGAGAATATGGAATCTGAGCATCTGACAGGACAGCTGCATAAGGTACTTCCTGCCATCAACAAGACAGGTTCCGACTCCGCTATGCTGGATAATACCCTGGAATTCCTGGTAATGAGCGGAATGGATCTGCCGCTGGCAGTTATGATCGCCATCCCTGAGCCCTGGGCTAACAACAAGACCATGGCACAGAAGAAAAAGGATTTCTACCAATATTATGCAACCATGATGGAGCCATGGGACGGACCTGCTTCTATCCTGTTTTCCGATGGTGATATCATGGGAGCCGTGCTGGATCGTAACGGTCTGCGTCCTTCCAGATACATGATCACGGAAGATGATCAGCTGATCCTTTCTTCCGAAGTGGGTGTGCTGGATATCGACCCTACTAAGATCAAAGTAAAAGAAAGACTGCGTCCCGGTAAGATGCTTCTGGTAGATACCGTAAAAGGAGAAGTCATTGATGACGACCGGCTGAAAGAAAGCTATGCTTCCAGACAGCCTTACGATGAGTGGCTTGACAACAACCTGGTAATGTTAAAGGATCTGAAGATTCCCAACAAGCGTGTACCTGAGTACTCTTATGAAGAGCGCCAGAGAATGCAGAAAGCATTCGGTTACACCTATGATGAGATGAAGACCAGCATCCTGCCCATGGCACAGAACGGCGGAGAAGCCATTGCTGCAATGGGTGTGGACACACCGCTGCCGGTACTGAGCAAGACCCATCATCCCCTGTTCCATTATTTTAAGCAGCTGTTTGCCCAGGTTACCAACCCGCCTATCGATGCTATTCGTGAGGAAGTCGTAACCTCTACTACCGTTTATATCGGTACGGAAGGGAACCTGTTGGAGGAATCCCCCAAGAACTGTAACGTTCTGAAGGTAAATAACCCGATCCTGACCAATACGGACCTTTTAAAGATCAAAAATATGAAGGCAGAAGGCTTCAAAGTAGAAGTTGTGCCCATTACCTATTATAAAAATACCAGCCTGGAGCGTGCTATCGACAGACTCTTCGTGGAAGTGGACCGTGCTTACCGTGACGGTGTAAATATCCTGATTTTGTCCGACAGAGGTGTGGATGAGAATCATGTGGCAATTCCTTCCCTGTTGGCAGTATCCGCACTGAACCAGTATCTGGTACGCACCAAGAAGAGAACCAGAGTTGCACTGATCCTGGAATCCGGTGAACCCAGAGAAGTACATCACTTTGCAACACTTCTCGGCTACGGTGCCTGCGCTATCAACCCTTATCTGGCACAGGAGACCATCAAGGAGCTGATTGACAACAATATGCTGGATAAAGATTACTATGCAGCAGTAGACGATTACAACAATGCAGTCCTGCATGGCATCGTTAAGATCGCTTCCAAAATGGGTATCAGCACCATCCAGTCCTATCAGGGCTCCCAGATTTTTGAAGCGATCGGTATCGCACCGGAAGTCATCAGCAAATACTTTAAAAATACAGTATGCCGTGTAGGCGGTATTACTCTGAAAGATATTGAAAAGCAGGTAGATGAGCTGCACTCCATGGCCTTCGATCCTCTGGGACTGGGCAATGATCTGACCCTTGACAGCCCTGGACATCACAAGATGAGAAGCGGCGGAGAAGAGCATCTGTACAATCCGGCTACCATCCATCTGCTTCAGGAATCCACCAAGCGCGGCGACTATGAGATGTTCAAGCAGTACACTGCTTTGGTAAATGATGAGAATTCCATCAAGAACCTGCGTGGTCTTATGGACTTTAACTATCCTAAGAAGAGTGTGCCTATTGATGAAGTAGAGAGCGTGGATTCCATCGTGACCCGTTTCAAGACAGGTGCCATGTCTTACGGTTCCATCTCAAAGGAGGCTCACGAGACCATGGCGATTGCCATGAACAGACTCCATGGTAAGAGCAACTCCGGTGAGGGTGGTGAGGATCTGGAGAGACTTACCGTAGGTCCTGACGGGCTGAACCGCTGTTCCGCTATTAAGCAGGTAGCCAGTGGACGTTTCGGTGTTACCAGCCGTTACCTCGTCAGCGCACAGGAAATCCAGATCAAGATGGCTCAGGGTGCAAAGCCCGGTGAGGGCGGACATCTGCCCGGAGGTAAAGTATATCCCTGGATTGCCAAGACAAGACACTCCACACCCGGCGTGTCCCTGATTTCTCCGCCGCCTCATCATGATATTTACTCCATTGAGGACCTGGCGCAGTTGATTTATGATTTGAAGAATTCCAATAAAGATGCCAGAATCTCCGTAAAACTGGTATCAGAAGCCGGTGTAGGTACCGTAGCAGCCGGTGTAGCCAAGGCCGGTGCACAGGTCATCCTGGTATCCGGTTATGACGGAGGTACCGGTGCAGCACCCCGAAGCTCCATTCACAATGCAGGTCTTCCCTGGGAGCTGGGTCTGGCTGAGACACACCAGACGCTGATCATGAACGGCCTGCGCAACAAGGTTCGCATTGAGACCGATGGTAAGCTCATGAGTGGACGTGATGTGGCAATTGCTGCGATCCTGGGTGCCGAAGAGTTTGGCTTTGCTACCGCTCCCCTGGTAACGATGGGCTGTGTTATGATGAGAGTCTGCAACCTGGATACCTGTCCTGTAGGTGTAGCAACTCAGAATCCGGAGCTTCGTAAGAACTTTAAGGGTAAGCCTGAGTACGTTGAGAACTTTATGAGATTCATCGCACAGGAGCTGCGTGAATATATGGCTTCTCTGGGTGTACGCACCGTAGCGGATCTGGTAGGACGTACCGACCTTCTGAAAGTAAAAGAAGGACTTACCGAGAGACAGAAAGAAATCGACCTGTCACAGATTCTGGCAAACCCTTATGCCGGAACCAAGGCAAAGGTTACTTTTGACCCGAAACAGGTATATGATTTTGAACTGGAAAAGACACTGGATGAAAAAGTACTGTTAAAGCAGCTGGGCAAGGCCATTGATGCCGGACAAAAGCGCAGCATTGAAGTAGATGTATCAAATACCGACCGTGCTTTCGGTACCATCCTGGGAAGTGAGATCACCAAGCGCCTTGGTGATAACGTGGAAGAAGACACCTACAGAGTGCTGTGTAAAGGTGCAGGCGGACAGTCCTTCGGTGCATTTATCCCTAAGGGCCTGACTTTGGAACTGGTAGGAGACAGCAACGACTACTTTGGTAAAGGATTATCCGGCGGTAAGCTGATCGTATATCCTCCTAAGGGCAGCCGTTTCAAAGCAGAAGAAAATATTATCATCGGTAACGTAGCTCTTTATGGTGCTACCAGCGGTAAGGCATTCATCAACGGTGTGGCAGGCGAACGTTTCTGCGTACGTAACTCCGGCGCCCGTGCAGTCGTAGAAGGTGTGGGCGACCATGGCTGTGAGTATATGACCGGTGGATGCGTAGTAGTACTTGGCCGCACCGGTAAGAACTTTGCAGCAGGTATGAGCGGTGGTATCGCCTATGTATTGGATGAAGAGAGCGATCTTTACATCCGTCTGAATAAGGAAATGGTATCTTCTCACGAGATTACCTCCAAGTACGATGTGCTGGAGCTGAAAGAAATGATCAAGGAACATGTGGCTCTGACCAATTCCGAGAAAGGTAAGGAGATTCTGGAGCACTTTGGAGAGTACCTGCCTAAGTTCAAGAAGATCATTCCTCATGACTATGAGAGAGTCTTGAAGACAATCGTACAGATGGAAGAGAAGGGCCTTAGCGCAGAGCAGGCACAGATTGAAGCTTTTTATGCTAACACCAAGACAAAAGGCTAAACGGAAAGGATGAATGAAAATGGGTAAGCCGACTGGATTTATGGAATATAAAAGGGAAGTCAGTGTAGCACAGGATCCTGAAGTTCGTGTAATGCACTTCAAAGAGTTCAAGGAACACCTTCCCAAAGAGCAACAACAGTTACAGGGAGCACGCTGCATGGAATGCGGCGTCCCCTTCTGCCAGGCAGGGATGATGATCTGCGGTATGGCAAGCGGATGTCCCCTGCATAACCTGGTTCCGGAGTGGAATGACCTGGTATACACCGGCAATTGGGAGAGAGCATATAATCGTCTGAAGAAGACCAATAACTTCCCGGAGTTTACCTCCAGGGTATGTCCTGCACTGTGCGAGGCAGCCTGCACCTGCGGACTGAACGGAGATCCCGTATCTACTAAGGAAAATGAATATGCCATCATTGAAAATGCCTACGAAGAGGGCTATGCCGGCCCCAAGCCGCCCAAGGTACGTACCGGCAAAAGGGTAGCCATCGTAGGAAGCGGTCCTTCCGGACTTGCTGCAGCCGACCAGCTGAATAAGAGAGGTCATCTGGTAACGGTATTTGAGCGTTCTGACCGCATAGGCGGTCTGCTCATGTACGGTATCCCTAACATGAAGCTGGAAAAGCAGATCATCGATCGTAAGATTAAAGTGATGGAAGAGGAGGGAGTGACTTTTGTCACCAATACTGACATCGGTAAGGATATCAAAGCAGATAAGCTGCTTCATGATTTTGACAGAGTCATCCTGGCATGTGGCGCCTCCAATCCCAGAGATATCAAGGCACCCGGAAGAGATGCCAAGGGAATCTATTTTGCAGTGGATTTCCTGAAAGCAAATACCAAGAGCCTTCTGGATTCCAACTTTAAGGACAAAGCTTATGTGGACACCAAGGGCAAACACGTTGTCATCATCGGCGGCGGTGATACCGGAAATGACTGCGTAGGCACTTCCATCCGCCACGGCTGCAAGTCTGTGACTCAGATTGAAATGATGCCCAAGGCACCCGACAAACGTGCAGAGAACAATCCATGGCCGGAGTGGCCCAAGGTCTGCAAGACCGATTACGGTCAGGAGGAAGCTATCGCCCTCTTTGGTCACGACCCCAGAATCTACGAGTCTACCGTAAAGGAATTTATAAAAGATAAAAACGGCAATCTGAAAGCCGTTAAGATCGTGAAACTGACATGGGAAAAGGATCCTGAGACTGGTCGTATGAACATGAAAGAAGTACCCGGCAGCGAACAGGTTCTGGATGCCGACATCGTACTCATTGCTGCAGGTTTCCTGGGAACCCAGAAGTATGTAGCTGATGCGTTCAAGATAGAGCTGAATGAGCGCACCAATGTAAAGACGGCTCCCGGAGCCTATAAGACCAGCGTGGATAATATCTTTGTAACGGGAGATATGCACAGAGGTCAGTCACTGGTTGTCTGGGCCATCAGAGAAGGCCGGGAAGTGGCCAGAGAAGTGGATGAGAGCCTGATGGGATATTCTAATCTGGTGGTACAGTAGAGTGGCAGATATTTACGGCAGATATTTACGGAGGGATAAGGACTTGCCATTTTGCGGTTGGTAGTATACAATAAATACAGCAACGTAAAAAGGTGGTGAATCCATGGCAGAAGTATCCAATGCCGGAAAACGACATTTTAATGTGACAGGGCTGTGTACGCCTGAGCAGGATTATATGGTGGATATTACATCCAAACTCTCCGGGATTAAGAAAATGATTGATGCCGGAGAGTATTTTACAATGAATCGTGCCAGACAATATGGAAAGACAACAACACTTCATGCATTAAAGCAATATCTGAAAGATGATTATATTGTAGCCAAAATCAGTTTTGAAGGATTGGGTGGCCAATTTTTTTCAGATGAAAAATTATTTTGCAGAGGATTTGCTCAGATTTTTGAAAAGTCATTGCGTTTTTCGTCAGCATCAAAGGAGGATGTTCGGTGCTGGAGGGAAGCTGCGGGTGTAAGTAATTTCTTGGAACTGTCTGAGAAAATTACGGATTTTTGTCAGAACAGAAGAGTGGTCTTGCTGATTGACGAAGTGGATAAAGCTACGGATAATCAGACTTTTTTGCATTTTTTGGGGATGTTGCGGGAAAAATATTTGTCCAGAAAGGCTGGGGAGGATTTTACTTTTACAAGTGTCATTCTGGCCGGGGTTTATGATGTGAAGAACATCAAGCTGCGGATGCGGGAAAAAGGATATGCGGTGATTCAGGAGGGAGAAACAAAATATAACTCTCCATGGAACATTGCTGCAACTTTTGATATTGATATGGCTTTTTCAACGGCAGAGATAGCAACCATGCTTCGAGAATATGAAGCGGATCATCATACAGGTATGAATATAGGAGAGATTGCTTCGGTAATTTGGAATTATACCAGTGGGTATCCTTTCCTTGTCAGTCGGATATGTCAGGAGTTGGATGAAACAGATAAGCGCTGGGATGAACATGGGATTCAGGCTGCTGTGAAAGCAATTCTTCAGGAGAAGAATACTTTATTTGATGATATTGCCCATAATCTGGAGAATAATGAGGCATTGTTTTCCTTTATGTATGAGCTGCTTATTCTGGGACAGGAAAAACATTTTGAGAGAACTAATTCTACCATAGATCTGGCTGCTACGTACGGCTTTATTCGCAATGAAGATGGAAGAGCAGTAATAGACAACCGAATGTTTGAAATTAAAATAGCTAATTATTTTATTTCAAAAAATCTGGAGAAGAAGGACAATGTAAAAATCAGCGGTGTTCTGACTGAGGATGTTATCAGAGATGGACATTTTCAAATGGACTATGTACTGGAAAAGTTCGCGTCACATTATGCTGAATTGTATAAAAATGAAAAGAACTGTAAATTTTTGGAGGAAAATGGACGTTTGCTTTTCCTGACTTATTTACGGCCGCTGATTAACGGAAAAGGATTTTACCACATTGAGTCTCAAATCAGTACAGAGCGAAGAATGGATATTGTAGTAGATTATGGAACTGACCAATTTGTATTGGAATTGAAACTCTGGTATGGCACTAAAAAGCACGAGGAGGCTTATCAGCAGCTGTGGGAATATCTGGAGAGTACGCATAGGCAGGAAGGATACCTTCTTACCTTTGATTTCCGAAAGCAGAAAAAAACGGTGTTTAACTGGATAACATATCAAGGAAAAAGAATATTAGATGTGGTTGTATAGATAAAATTATGAAAATAACCGCACCGATGGAGAATTGATACTCTACCGGGCGGTTATTTTCTATTGCAATTGCACTAGGAAGTCTTCGGCAGTGTCTTCTTCCAACGACCGGAAAAATACGAAATCCCCGCCAAAATACTTTCTGTAATCCAGGAAAGCACCCATCCGATATAAACACCCTGCATACCATACCATTGTACAAATAACATACTGAACACAATTCTGGATGCTGCACCTGCCCCTGTCAACAAAAGCAGCAATTTCATGGAAGCTGTTCCCCTGTAAAAAGCATGGAACAGATTGTTCACCAGATTGAATACAATAAATGGCAGATATACCCGTGCATACAAAATTGCATAATCCAGACCTTCACCCGTATATCCTTCCGGGAAAAACAAGGCGCACACCGGTTTTGCCCAGATACAGCATATCAGAAGAGGAAGGGAAAGGAATACAATCCCCTGCAGGAGACCTACCCGGACCCCTTTCTTCAGCTGATTTGTTTTGCCTGCTCCTACACATTGAGCCGTATAATTGCTCAAAGTCTTGGCCGAATTCTGGTAAACGCTTGCGTTGATATTATAAATCTGCATGACTACAGTGTATGCCGCACTTGCTTCGCTGCCGATTCCGTTTACCATAGGAGAGATCATCAGACCGGCCACATACATGATTAACTGCTGCATAGCCACCGGCATTCCGTAGATAGAAATCTTTTTAAGGAGCCCGGGATTAAAGGAAACTTTATCTTTTAAGACACCCATTTCCAGAAAACATTTTCTGATCTTGAACATATAACAGATATCCACTGCAAGGGCTGAAAACAGTGTGGAAAATGCAATTCCTGCAACGCCCAGTTTCAGTACGGCTACAGAGAAAATATTTCCCCCGATATTCAATACGGCTGAAAGCAACGACATAAAGAAAGGATAGGAACTCAGTCCGAAAGCATTCATGATATGTACGCAATTGTTGCTTAACAGCATCAGAAAAAATCCTATGATATAAATATCCAGATACAGCTTTGCGTCAGAATAAATGGCTTCATCCACACAAAGTAATCTCAGAATAAAGTCATCGCACAGCACTACTATGATTCCGAATGCGATAGCCGCAACCACCAGGCTGATCAGATTATGATAAACGGCTGACTTTATCTCCTTATATTTTTTAGCACCGAAAAGGGCAGCTGTATGAATGGAAGAACCAGCAGCGTATCCCCAGAAGATGGAAGAGGAAAAGGAGATAAAGGCCGAGGTAGCACCAATGGCCGCAAGTCCGTCTGCTCCCAGGAATTTCCCGGCAATAACAGTATCGATCAGACTGTATCCCTGAGACAAAATACCTGCAAGTACCAGGGGAATTGCAAATAAGATAAAAGTTTTGTAGATATTACCTTTGGTTAAGTCCTTCATAAGTACCTCCTTGACAATTGTGAGTTGTCTTATATAATGAATCATATACATTTATCAAAAATTTGCAAGAGCGGTTAAAATAAAGAAAAATTCTCAACATTTCTCAAAATGCGTTCATGCATCGGCTGTGGACAGGAAAAATGCATGATCGTGTATTTTTTTCAAAGGAGGAGAGCCATATGTTTCAGAAAGAACGAATGGATGCCATAGTGGATATTTTAAAGCAAAATGGGTATGTGACAGTCAAGTATCTGAAGGAAGAACTGCACTACAGCAATGCGACAGTCAATCGTGACCTGAATCTTCTGGAGAAGCAGAACCTGGTGAAGCGAAGCTATGGAGGTGTGGAACTGGTGGAACCGAAAAATGTTCCACTATTGTTTCGCTATCACAAGATGAAATCCGCCAAAAATAAAATTGGGCAGAAAGCAGCAGAATATGTCAGGGACGGGGATACCATCTTCGTAGATGCCAGCACAACTACGGAATATATGGGAAGGCATCTGATTGACAAGAAAGACATAACGGTCATTACCAACAACATGGCACTGGTCATGTTGCTAAGCGAATATAATATCCGGACTATCTGTCTGGGTGGTGAAGTGATGGAGAAACCCAGCATGCTTTACAGTGATGAAACGGTGGAGAATGCAAGACACTATCATGCGGATAAAATGTTTTTTTCTTCAGGCTCTTTTACAGCAGACGGCAAGATCGGCAGTGGTGTCTATTATCAGCTGCATCGGGTGATGCTTGAGAATGCCGACCAATGCTTTTATCTTGTTGATCATGAGAAATTCAATCAGCCGTTTAGGCGGATGTATAGCTTTGCAGAGGTGGATTATATAATTACAGACTATCAGTTTGAGGACTCTTTGAAAGAAAAGTTTGAGAAAGTGGAATTTGTGGAGGTGTAAAAAGTTCATTATAAAAGCAGGTGCCCAACTGAGTGAGTCACCTGCTTTTCATTGTACTATTTTATAAGAGACCGTTTCTGTTACAGCAACTGCAGTCCGTATTCCTCAGCCTCTTTCATCGTCTCCTCAGGCCACAGAGAACACTGAACCTCTCCGATATGTGCCTTTCTCAAAAGGAACATGCAGATACGGGACTGACCGATACCGCCGCCGATGGTGTAAGGCAGTTCTTCGTTGATAATGGACTTCTGGAAAGGCAGTTCGGCACGCTCCGGACAGCCTGCTTTTTCAAGCTGGGACAGAAGTGCTTCCTTGTCAACACGGATACCCATGCTGGACAGCTCCAGAGCAATGTCCAGAACCGGATAATAAACGATGATATCGGCATTCAGAGCCCAGTCATCGTAGTCCGGTGCACGACCGTCATGAGGCTCGCCGTTCTCCAGTACATCACCGATCTGCATGATGCAGACTGCTCCTTTAGCCTTGGTGATATAATACTCTCTCTCCTTGGGAGTATAGTCTGGGAACATTTCCTCCAGCTCCTTCGTAGTGATAAAGAAAATATCGTGAGGAAGGATTTCTTCTATGTAATCATAATGAATGGACATGTATTTCTCGGTCTTACGGAGTACCTTGTATACCGTCTTAACTACCTTCTTCAGCGTATCGATGGTGCGCTCTTCTTTGGTAATAATCTTTTCCCAGTCCCACTGATCCACATAAATAGAATGAATATTGTCAGCTTCTTCATCTCTGCGGATAGCGTTCATATCTGTGTACAGACCTTCACCGGGCTTAAAGCCGTATTTTTTCAGAGCATAACGCTTCCATTTTGCCAGTGAATGAACAATTTCTGCATCACGGCCATCCTGGTATTTGATATCAAAAGTAACGGGACGCTCCACACCGTTTAAGTTATCATTCAGGCCGGAAGAGGGATCTACAAATAAAGGGGCTGATACACGCAGCAGATGAAGTCTCTCTGCCAGAAGACTCTGGAAGAAATCCTTCACTGTTTTGATTGCCACCTGTGTTTCATACAGATTCAGTTCGGATTTATAATTCTTAGGGGTACATAACTTAGACATAAGTGTTACCTGCTTTCTTTCTATTCTGGTAATATTTAACCGCGTTTTGGAAGAATTTGCAATAGTTTTTTTGTATTTTTTCAAAATGGTTAAAAAGCGTTTTAACGGTATTCAGTTTTTATGGAAAATATCAGTAAATAAATCTGGCATTTCCCGATAGCATATGTTAGACTGAAAACGTAGCTTGCAAATCAGATTATGGCAGCAATATGGTATGAAGAAAGTAATAACATATGGAATAGCATGTCAGAAAAGGAGTTGTAAGGTAGTTTAGGAAAGGCGTTTTTAAACGTGGTGGCTGAAGTGAAAATAGTTGCGAAGAGAGGAAAGCGTTATGGAAAGGATTACAGAAAATTTAAGTACCCCGATAACTCACGACTGTGACGTACTGGTGGCGGGCGGCGGTGTGGCAGGAATCGCCGCAGCACTGGCGGCGGCCAGACAGGGCTCAAAAGTTATCCTGCTGGAAAAGCAGTTTATGCTGGGAGGACTGGCCACAGCAGGCCTTGTTACGATCTATCTGCCCCTGTGTGACGGTAAAGGCCATCAGGTCAGCTTCGGTATTGCGGAGGAATTGTTCCATCTGTCCATAAAGTACGGATACGAGGCAAAGTATCCGAAAGCCTGGCTGGAGGGCGGCAGTATAGAAGAAAAGGCAAAGCAGAGATTTGAAGTCAGGTATAATGCACAGCTGTTTGCCATTGCGGCGGAGCGCCTGCTGTTGGAAGAAGGTGTAACCATCCTTTACGGCACTTCGGCCTGCAGCGTGGCTATGGAGAAGGATAAAATATCAGCTGTTATCGTGGAGAATAAGTCCGGCAGAACGGCGATTAAGGTACATTCGGTAATCGATGCCACCGGTGATGCTGATATCTGTGCAATGGCAGGAGAAGAAACGGCACTTTTCGGTCCCGGAAACATTCTGGCAGCATGGCACTATTATGAGCATGGAAATGGCTATGACCTGAGTATGCTGGGCTTTTCGGAGATTCCGGAAGAGGACAGGACAGAGGAAACGAAGCCTCTGATCGCCAGAAGATTCCAGGGAGTTGATGGCGAAGAACTCAGCGAAATGGTGCAGCTTTCCCATGAAAGAATCCTGGAGGAAGTGGTGAAGAAGCAGCAGGAGAATCCTGCTTATATGCCTGTCACCATTGCTACCATCCCCCAGATCAGGATGACCAGAAGAATCGTGGGCAGATATGCCATGGATACTGCAGATGACAGAAAAGAGTTTGAAGACAGTGTGGGAATGATCAGCAACTGGAAGAAGAGAGGACCTGTGTATGAGGTGCCGTTCAGAGCATTGTACGGCTCTAAGGTGAAGAATCTGATCACTGCCGGAAGAAATATTTCATCTACCGATGCTATGTGGGATGTAACCAGAGTAATTCCCGTCTGTGCAGTGACCGGAGAGGCAGCAGGCGTGGCTGCGGCACTTACGGATGACTTTGGGACACTTAATGTGAGTGTACTGCAGAAGAAGCTGACGGAAGGCGGAGTGAAGCTGTTTTACGATCAGTTATAGCGTTTAAGGAAGTAATTTAATAAACCGGACTTGACAAACAAGAACAAATGTTCTATTCTGTATATAGAACAATTGTTCTTGTTTGCGTTTCCGGTGGAAAAATTGTTGCGAATGCAGGGAGCGGCAAGTAGGCAGAAGAGATGAGAGGAAAGTAGAGGCGGGAGTATGCAATATAAGGGCGGGAGTATGCAATATAGGGGCAGGAATATGCAATATCCGGCGACAGGTCATGAGATGACATTAATGGAGAAACTGGAGATCCTGACAGATGCAGCCAAGTATGATGTGGCCTGCACTTCCAGCGGGGTGGAGCGTAAAGGAAACGGCATGGGCATGGGCAACTGCCTGAAGGCCGGGATCTGTCACAGTTTCAGCAGTGACGGAAGGTGTATTTCTGGCAGATGATGATTGTAACAGGACGTTTTCACTGGCCAGGTCTGCGGGGCGGGAAGAGGACCACTTATGTGGTTTCCTCCGTTTTACAGAGGTACAGGGTGGTATCCTGTATGCGAAGATCGGGCCGAAGAATAATCTGATGACCTTTCTGATGCCTCATTTTGCGGACAGATTTCCTATGGAAAATTTTATCATTTACGATGACAATCGGGGTATCTTCGGAATTCATCCGGCAGGGAAAGCGTGGTATCTGACTTATGGGTTGGAGGCAGACCTTAATGAGGAGGCGTTGGCCGTTTCTGAAGGGGAACGTCAGATACAGGAGCTTTTCAGACATTTTTGCCGTACCATAGCGATTAAGGAGAGGGAGAATAAGAAGCTGCAGCAAAATATGCTGCCGCTCAGGTTTCAGGAATACATGCCGGAATTCGATAAAGCAAATTGACTACCTGCCCGGGATAGTGTACTATCTGAATAGAAGTTTTATTTGGGTGGAAGGACGGATTCTATGGATGAGATGAGGATATCTGTTCGCAGGCTGGTAGAGTTTTTGCTGCGGCAGGGTGATATAGACAATCGGTTTCAAGGTGCGCCGGAGGATGCCATGCAGGAGGGAAGCAGGATTCACCGGATGATTCAGAAGCGCATGGGCGGAGACTATCAGGCAGAAGTGTTTCTGCGATATTCCTACCCTACGGACAATTACATGCTGGTGGTAGAGGGCCGGGCAGATGGCGTCATTGATTCCGGTACAGGGGCAGAAGATGGTTCCGGCCGGGATGTGACCATAGATGAAATCAAAGGGACTTATCGTGATGTGGCGCGAATGAAGGAGCCGGTATTCGTTCATCTTGCCCAGGCCAGATGTTATGCCTATATGTATGGTATCAAAGAAGGACTGCAGTCTGTAAAGATCAGGATGACCTATTGCAACATCGACTCTGAGGATATCCGCTATTTTTATGAAGAGCATACCATGGAAGTGTTGGAAGAGTGGTTCCTTTGGCTGGTGGAAGAGTATAAGAAGTGGTCTGATTTTGAATGGGAATGGCGCAGGATAAAGAAAGAATCTATTGAGAAGCTGGCATTTCCTTTCCCTTACCGGGAGGGACAGAAGGAATTGGTGACTTATGTGTATCAGACCATTTATCATCAGCGGAAGCTGTTCCTGGAGGCACCGACAGGCGTTGGGAAGACAATCTCTACTGTATTTCCGGCAGTGAAAGCGGTGGGGAAGGGAATGGCAGACCGTATATTCTATCTGACAGCCAAGACCATTACCAGGACGGTGGCAGACGATACATTTCAGCTATTGCGTAATCAGGGACTGCGGTTTAAGAGTGTGATACTGACGGCCAAGGACAAGATCTGCTTTATGGAACAGGTAGAGTGTAATCCGCAGCATTGTCCTTATGCCAAAGGCCATTATGACAGAATCAATGATGCGGTATATGATTTCCTGATTCATGAGGAAAGTTTTTCACGGGAAAAGGTGGAAGAGTATGCAAGAAAGTATACCGTATGCCCGTTTGAACTATGTCTGGATATGAGTCTGTTTGCAGATGGGGTCATCTGTGACTATAATTATTTGTTTGATCCACATGTGTATCTGAAACGGTTCTTCGGGGATAACTCACAGGGAAACCATATTTTTCTGATAGACGAAGCCCATAATCTGCTGGAACGCGGACGGGAGATGTACAGTGCCTCCCTGATTAAGGAAGAGTTCCTGGAACTGAAGAGAGGGCTCGATAAAGAGGAAGCAGATTGTGTTCTTGTGAAAGAAGGCTACAGCAGTTGGATCATGAAGCAGCTGGAAGCATGCAACAAGCAGATGCTGGCATTGAAACGCGAATGCGAGGACTATCAGGTAGTGACGGAAATCGATCCCTTTGTCAATTCGCTGCTGCGATTGCACACGGCAATTGACAGTTACCTGGATGAGCAGGAGGATGGGCAGCCTGAAATAAAAGAACAGCTGTTGGAATTCTACTTTAAGATCTGTCACTTCCTGGATATTTATGAGCGTGTGGATGAGAATTATGTGAAATACACCCAGATTATGGAAGATGGAAGCTTTCTGTTAAAGCTGTTTTGTGTAGACCCATCCAATAACCTGAGAGAGTGTATGGGGAGAGGGCGGAGCAGTATTCTCTTCTCAGCTACATTTTTGCCTATCCAGTATTATAAGGGATTACTGGGAGGGGAAAAGGAAGATTATGAGGTCTATGCCAAGTCGATATTCCAGCCTGAGAAGCGTGCTCTTCTGGTGGCACGAGATGTTACAAGCAAATATACCAGACGTTCAGAAGAAGAGTTCTCGGCGATTGCAAGATACATTGATGAAATCGTGACGAAGCGTAATGGCAATTACATGGTGTTCTGTCCTTCCTATGCATTTCTGCAGAATATCTATGATATTTATACAGAACAGTTTAAAGCGGAAGGAAAAGAGTGCATTATTCAACAGGATTATATGAGTGAACAGGACAGAGAAGATTTTCTGGAATATTTTCAGGAGGAGACGGATCATATCCTGATTGGATTCTGTGTATTGGGTGGTATCTTCAGCGAGGGAATCGACCTGAAAAATGACAGGCTCATCGGTGTTATGATCGTTGGGACGGGGATTCCACAGGTGTGCCAAGAGAGAGAACTTCTGAAGAATCACTTCAATAAAAATGGTGAAAATGGCTTCGATTATTCTTATCGGTATCCGGGAATGAATAAAGTGCTGCAGGCTGCAGGACGAGTGATTCGCACTGCGGAGGATGTGGGAATTATTGCCCTTTTGGATGAGAGGTTTCTGCAATATGCTTATCAGAAGATGTTTCCCAGGGAGTGGGAACGCTTTGAAGTGGTTACGGTGGATACGGTGGGAAAGAAGGTGCAGGACTTTTGGGAACGAGTTATCCACAGGTAATGGTGGAAAGCTTTGTCGGCAATTGCTGAAACAGGGTTCACATAATTTTTTCACTGTAACCTTTTTATGTATTCCGAACAAATGTTGGAAATAGACGTAAAAAAGCAGATTTGACATTAAAAAATGCAGGAATGAAAGGGAAAAAGCAGTTTTTTGAAATACACAAATATATGTGGATAACTATGTGGAAATGGTGGATTTCCCTAGAATTCATCGACAAAATGCGACAGTGGATACTTTTGGAAGAGGAGTCTTGACTTGCAGGACAAGTTGCAAAAATAACCGCTGACGTTTTCTGAGTTATGTGAAGTGATTATGGGGAGAAGACAGCTGTTATGTAAATATGTGGATTTCCTTCTGAGGAGGATGTGGATAATGTGGACAAAAAAGATATAAAGATGTTGGTGGATATGACAGGCTATTGTAGGTTGGAAGAGTAAGGTTTTATATATTTTTTATAAAATAATTATTCCCTTTTCCTTGATTTTGACGAATAAAAGGTGTAAGCTTTTTATTTGGAGACGTATCTGGTCTTGGTTCAGAAGAATGGGAGGGTGAAACAGTTGAATCCATTAGTATCGATTATTGTACCGGTTTATAATGGGGAAAAGTGTGTAGAGAGGTGTTTGTGCAGCATTCGCAATCAGACTTATAAGAATATTGAAGTCCTGGTGATTAATGATGGAAGTACAGATCATACAGAGAAAGTATTGACAAGATTTGAGCAATCTGATCCCAGGTTCCGTATTATCAGGAAAGAGAATTCCGGTGTATCAGACAGCCGTAATACTGCAATCAAAGAGGCAAAAGGTGAATTCCTTCAATTTGTGGACTGTGATGACTGGATTGTAAAGGATGCTACGGAGAGTCTGGTAAGAGCGGCCTGTGATCACCAGTGTGATATGGTAATCACAGACTTCTATCGTGTCGTTGGGCATGCTATTGTACATAAAGGACATATTCCGGTAACAGGGCCTATTACCCGTAAGGAATACGCTGAGTATATGATGAAGGCTCCTGCTAATTTCTATTATGGAGTACTTTGGAATAAGTTTTTCCGTACGGAAGTGGTTAGAAGGCAGGAACTGTTATGTTCTACGGAACTGGATTGGTGTGAAGATTTCCTGTTTAATCTGGAATATCTGCAGTATGTGAACCGGATTTATGTAATGCAGAAGCCGATTTACTATTATGTAAAGACGAAAGGAAGTCTGGTGGATACCAAGATTGATCTGCCCAATACCGTCAGAACCAAGAAGCTTCTGTTTGATTATTACAAGGATCTTTATCAGTCGCTGGAACTGTATGAGAAGAACAAGCTGAGGATTCAGACCTTTTATATTGAATTTGCAAGAGATAAGAAGAGAAAGAATGAACATGTAAAACTGGCATAGATAATGCAGACATAACAAGCCCTGTCGTACTCAATGTAGTGCGGCAGGGCTTGTTTAGAAAAATATTTGGGAGGAGGAAAGCAAAAGCATGAAAAAGATTATGAAATTTTGCGCCATAGCAGCAATTGTGTTGGTAATAGTGGGTTTTGTAATGGCAGCGGCAGTCAGCATAATAAAGGGACAGGAATACCTCAATGATTTTCTGCTGAAAATTACAGACGGAAAAGTCGATACATGGGTGGAAAAGGTTGAAGAATGGCAGAACGGAGGAAAGGAACTGGCTAAGGTTGTAGGAGAAGGGGCCGACAATCTTCTGGGAGGCGTTGCGGAAGGATATCAGAATTTTGACGGCTATGAAATTGAAGATTCCACCATATTCGATAAAAATCAGGCGGTAGAAAGCGGTGACCTGGAACGGGAATTCAGAAATCTTACTGCTGTTAAGCTGGATATTGAGCTGGGAGGCTGTGAATTGGAGATTCAGCCATCCGATGATGAAAATTTTCATATTACTGCGACAAATGTGGGGAAATTTCAGGCCTATGAAAAGGGTGAGGAACTGAATATCATGGCCACCAGAAAGGCGAAGGAGGATATACAGGAATGCAAAATCCTGCTTTATCTTCCACAAGGATATACCTGGGAGAAAATTGATATAGAAGTAGGAGCCGGAGCTGTTCGCATAGGAAATATGAAAGCAACAGAAATAGAACTGGAGGTAGGAGCAGGACAGATCCTTGCAGAATATCTGGAAACAGAAAAACTGGATATCTCAGTGGGGGCCGGAGAAGCCAGACTGGATGATATGAAGGTTTATGATCTTGATGTAAGTGTGGGAATGGGGAATTTAACAGCCTGTGGAATTGTAGAGGGAAAAGCCGATGCAGAGTGCTCCATGGGTAACGTGACTTTACAGCTTGCCGGGGCACAGGCAGATTATGATTATGAGATTGAATGTGTCATGGGCAACATTCGTCTTGGGGAAGAAAAGTACAGTAAAAAAGTAGAAGAGAAAACGATTAATAACGGAGCCGGCCGCAAAATCAGCCTTGAATGCTCCATGGGAAATATTGAAGTCACATTTGATAACTGCGAGGAACTATAATTTATAAAACTATAACCTATAAGAAAGGCAGTCTCATCCTGAATGATAACAGGAAGAGGCTGCCTTTTCTGAATACAGATGTGTATATCACACCGACTGTCTACATAGCAGATGGCCGGTTGCATAGCAATCGGACTGCTTGCATTTCGGTCGGATACGTTACATATCAGCCAGTCTGCATAAATATTTCTCAAATAGAACGCCGTCCTTTTCGGGAACACCTGCCTCCTCGGAACCGCGGATGCAGAGGGAAATAAAGTCGGCAGCCTTCTGGACGGACTGCATGAGAGGAACCTCATGAAGAGCCCCGGCGGCAAGGATAGAAGCGAAGATATCACCGGTACCGTGCCAGGATTTCCCTACAATTTCAGTAGAATAGACAGAACGCTTCCCGTTTTCCCATACATAATTGAGGAAACGCTTGTGGTCAAGAAGACCGGTAATAACAATGCTCTGGTGCTCGCTTCCTGTGACTCGAGCATGCCTTGCTGTCAGTTTACGGCAGATTTCGGTCAGCTCATAATCTGCAAAACGCCCTTCCTTATAAGGAGTGTCTGCGAGCAGGCATGCTTCCGTAATATTAGGGGTCAGGATGTCGGCCAGAGCGGCCAGTTCCTTCATTTTCTCACAGTGTTCAGGCGTTATGGTAGAATAAGCCCTTCCGTTGTCACCCATCACAGGATCTAACAGAAAAAGAGGCTTAGCATTTTCTGCTTTCATCATAGGGCTTTGTAAAAAGTCCCGGACGATCTCGATCTGCTCCACACTGCCCAGAAAGCCGCAGTACAGGCCGTCAAAGGTGGCGCCCAACTGTTCCCAGGCATGCAGATATTCCCGCATCTGTCCGGTGTAGTCATCAAAGTGGCAGACAGGGAATCCGAGATGATTGGATAAAACAGAAGTAGGCACAGGGCATCCCTGTACCTTCATCATACTGATAACCGGAAGAGCTACTGTGGTAGAGCAACGTCCAAATCCGGCGAAACTGTTAATCATGGCAAGCCGGGGGATTCCCCCGGCTTTTGCCTGGCTGGTATTTTGAATCATACTTTTTCGACCTCAGGTGTTACCTGGATAAACAGGCCGGACTTCTTTAATGCCGGACGCAGAGCCAGATAAAAGATAGAAGCAGCGATAACTGCCACGATGGCGTTGACAGTGGTGGTTACAGAACTCCATTTTGCCAGCATGGAAGAGATTTCCTGGGGAACGCCCAACAGGTACATCTTGTAAAAATATCCTACCAGCGGATCGGCGATGATATTGAATGCCATACCGGCGATGCTGGCAACAACGGTGGTTATTGTAACATATTTTGCACTGTGTGCACGGCTCAGCTTGCAAATCTTGTGCGCTACCAGTCCCACGATGAGACCGATACAGAGCTTTAACAGAAAGGTCTTGGGAGCACTCGTTACATAGGCAGTGGTCAGATCTGCAATGGTCATACCTACAGCACCGGCCAGACCGCCCCAGTAACCGCCCAGTAAAAGAGCTGCCAGTACACAGAATACATTACCGAAGTGGAAGGCTGTTTTCTCAGGACCTACCGGAATATCTATTTTGAAGAAAGCAAAACCGATGTAACAAAGGGCAGCCATCAGTCCGGCCAGTGTCAACCGCTTGATATCAGCCTTCTGAGCGGGAGCCTGACCAACCAGGGCATTGTACAGTCCTTTGATGGTCAGCATCACAGCGATGAATAACAAGGTCAATCCATAGGAATAGGGTTTCTCCAGTGAAAGCTTCTGATCAGATAATTCCGTTTTCTGTGCTTTCAGGGCATCCGGATCACCGGTTGCCGTTTTCTCTTCAATGGCGGTAATCTGCGCTTTTACTTCAGATAATTGTGTGCCGACTTCAACAGATTCGGCATATGTAGTATTGTGGGCATATACGGACCAGATAATACTAATTACTAATAATGCCAGACCTACAATCAGCAGGCCGTAGCTTTTCTTTTTTTCCATAATCTTAAATCTCCTCTGAATGATATTCATAGGCAGCACATGTAGCCACCGGTTAGATAC
Source organism: Acetatifactor sp. (assembly GCA_045124375.1). Taxonomy (GTDB): domain Bacteria; phylum Bacillota; class Clostridia; order Lachnospirales; family Lachnospiraceae; genus Acetatifactor. The sequence continues at coordinate 28,982 of JBGVLR010000013.1, read as the reverse complement.
ATAACGCCGCTTATGTTGGTAAGAAGATATCACAGTATTGGTATGCTTAAAAGTGCCAGAATAGAACTTTTTTACCAGACCAGTTGCAACCCGGCGAAAGAGAAGAACTGCAAAAGCGTCATTCCGGGAACGTTATGTGAATTGGAGCAATAATATAGGGGCTGGCAAAATAGGTTGAAATGGTTTAAAATAAACAGGAAGCATAAAACCTATCATTAAAATATGGTACAGAGGTTAAGATGAACAAGAAGCAAAAGGGGATGTGGATTGCGCTTTTACTGACAGCCTTGGGACTGACGGGTTGCGGAAAGACGCAGGAAACCATATATCAGCATGAGCCGGATATTAAGCTGCTCACCGGGTCAGAGGTGGCGTTGGCCCCTGAGGTATTGGTACAGGAAGAGCCCGCACCGGTGACAGAAGAGGAACCGGTATCGCTGCCGGAGGAAGAATCCGAAGAATATGATATTCAGCTGATGATGGTTGGAGACAATCTTCTGCATATGGGAATCGTAAGAACCGGAAAACAGAAAGACGGCAGCTATAATTATGGTTTCCTGTTTGATGGCATAGAGGATTTCCTGACAGAAGCAGAGATTAAGATAATCAATCAAGAAACGATTTTTGGGGGAAATCATCTGGGATTTTCCGGTTTCCCTTATTTCAATTCGCCAACCGAAGTAGGGGACGCAATCGTGGAGGCCGGCTTCAATGTGGTTTTGCATGCCTCTAATCATGCGGCAGACCAGCAGCTGGACGGAATCAGGAATTGTATGGAATTCTGGAAGCAGTATCCGGAAATGACTGTAGCGGGCATTCATGAAAAGGAAGAATCTCCCATCCAGATATTGACGATAGGTGATGTTGATTTTGCCATATTGAACTATACTTATAGTCCCAATCTGGAGACGATGCCGGAAGATGTGAAAGGTTATCTGGACATGCTCTGCAATTATGATGAAGCAACCGGAAGAATGGATTTTACCAGTCTGCATCCGGAGGTGCTTATGGATATTGCCAAGGCAAAAGAAATGGCAGATATTGTAATTGTGTGTCCTCACTGGGGAACGGAATATACCACAAAGCCTTCTTCCTATCAGCAGAAATTTGCCGGGCAGTTAACGGAGGCAGGGGCAGATATCATCATTGGTACCCATCCTCATGTGGTGCAGCCTGTGGAATGGATAGAGGCTGAGAATGGAAACAGGGCGCTTTGCTTTTACTCTCTGGGTAATTATGTCTCCACGCAGAAAAATGCACTGAGCATGCTGGAGGCAATGGCCTGGATCAACTTTCGCGTGACAGAGGACGGTATCTTTATTGATGAGGAGAAGACAGGAGTACTTCCTATGGTTTGCCATTATACGGCCAATCCGGTGCGTCTGGAAAGTGTATATCTATTGGAGGACTATACTGAAGACAAGGCCGCGTCCCATGGAATTAAGAGCTATGGGGGAGTTGACCTATGTTTAAGTGACCTGCAGGCATGGAGCGAGGAAGTGTTTGGAGAAGAGGTGCTTGCGGCGGAGGAAATATGGTAGCAGAAAAAAAACACTTGACAACAGTTTAACGCGCCACTATAATGAAGTAAATTAAAACAAGTCACAAAGACAATGACGGAGACAGTACATTTATTCTAAAGTCACAGAGAGCCGCGCAAGCTGAGATGCGGTACCGGTAGAATTTGTGTAAGATCCCTCCCGAGTCGCAGCACCAAAGTCCGCAGTATAAAATGAGATTAGGGCCGGTAGATGCTGACGGGTTCCTCCCGTGACAGAGGACGCATATGTTGGTATGTCGTAAATGGGATGTAAGTAATCAGTAGCTTCTGCCGTTTACGGTAGGAGCTTTTTTGATACCTGAAAGAAGTCTTTTGGGAATAACAATTCCGGAATGGAATGAAGAGTATCCGACAGCCGACTGTATGTGTACAGAGGCTGTTTTTGTATTCTAATGAAGATGACTATCAGAGAGGCTTAAGGCCGGACATTTTTGGCAGAAAGAGGAGAAGCAGATGAAAGATACAATTGAAATCAGGTGGCACGGAAGAGGTGGCCAGGGCGCCAAGACGGCAGCACTTTTGCTGGCTGACGTGGCTTTTAAGACAGGAAATTATGTGCAGGGATTTCCGGAGTATGGTCCGGAGCGAATGGGAGCCCCCATTACAGCTTACAACAGAATCAGCGCAAATCCGATCACGATTCATTCTAATATTTATTATCCCGATTATGTGGCAGTGGTAGATGACAGCCTCCTGGAGGCCATCGATGTGACTCACGGACTGAAGCCGGAAGGAGCAATTGTCATTAATACCCAGCTTCCCAAAGAAGAGATCATAAAACACCTGAGAGGTTATGAAGGCAAAGTGGTAACACTGGATGCCAGAAAGATATCAGTGGAGGCACTTGGTAAATATTATCCCAATTCCCCCATGCTGGCAGCCATGGTGGCAGTATCCGGTGTCATGAAGAAAGAGACTTTCTTAAAAGAAATGAAGGCTTCCTTTGAACATAAATTTGCCAAGAAGCCTGAGGTCATCGAAGGCAATATGAAAGCACTGGAACTGACCTTTGAGGCTATTGAAACGGTTTAAAGCCGGCCGGTAATGAAGGCGCAACAAAGCATACATAGATACTACAACAGGTAAACAGTACGAGATCGTACAATTAGAGAGGAACATTCCATGAAAGCAATTGATATTAATGAAAAAAGCCCCTGGCAGGACATTACAGAGGGCAATAAGATTTATGAACCGGCAACCTCAAGAAATTTCTGTACCGGTGAATGGCGTACATCCACACCGGTGATGGACTGGAAAAAATGTAAGCAGTGCCTGCTGTGCGCACCGGTCTGCCCGGATTCTTCCATTCCGGTCTGTGAGGGCAAACGTCAGGAATTCGACTATGATCACTGCAAGGGCTGCGGCATCTGTGCAAAGGTGTGCCCTTTCGGTGCAATTTCCATGAAGGAGGGAAAATAAATGGCAATCAGAGAACGCTTATCAGGTAATGAAGCAGTGGCATATGCCATCAAACAGATCAATCCCGATGTAATGCCTGCTTTCCCCATCACTCCTTCCACGGAGATTCCACAGTACGTGGCAAACTACATAGCAAACGGAGAAATCGATACCGAGTTTATTCATGTAGAAAGTGAGCACAGTGCCATGAGTGCGGCGCTGGGTGCATCGGCAGCAGGTGCCAGAACCCTGACTGCTACTTCTTCCTGCGGTATGGCCCTGATGTGGGAGGAACTGTATGTGGCAGCTTCCGACCGCCTGCCTATCGTGCTGTCACTGGTAAACCGTGCCCTCACCGGTCCCATTAATATCAACGCAGACCATTCCGACAGTATGGGCGCAAGGGACGCAGGATGGATTCAGATTTATGCAGAGTCCAATCAGGAAGTTTATGACAATTTCCTGCAGGCATTCCCCATTGCAGAGCATAAGGATGTGCGCCTGCCTATCATGATCTGTCAGGATGGCTTTATTACCAGCCATGGTGTGGAAAATATTTTGCTGACGGAAGATGAGAAGGTAAAAGAACTGGTAGGAGAGTACTGCCCTGAGCATTATCTTTTGAATACAAAAGAGACCATGGCGGTAGGTCCTTACGCAGTATCCAATTATTATATGGAAACCAAGCGTGCTCAGAGACAGGCTATGTTGAACGCCAAGAAAGTAATCCTGGAGGTGGCTGCGAAATATGAGGCCATAACCGGCAGAAAATATGGCTTCTTTGAAAGCTATCGTATGGATGATGCAGAGTATGCTGTCGTGATCATCGGTTCCGCAGCAGGTACCTGTAAAGCTGCCATAGATGAGATCAGAGAGACCACCGGCAAAAAGGTAGGTCTGGTGAAGATCAGAGTCTTCCGTCCTTTCCCCGAAGAAGAACTGGCAGAGGCATTAAAAGACATGAAAGCCATTGCAGTTATGGACCGCTCCGAGATGTTCTCTGCTACAAGCGGTCCCCTGGGAGCAGAAGTACGTGCGGCACTTTACAGCGCAAAATCTCAGGCGGAGCTTGTAAACTATTTCTATGGACTGGGCGGCAGAGACATTACTGTAGAAGATTTCTGCCAGGTTTATGAGCGCCTGGAGAAGATTGCCGAGATACATGAGATTCCCGATATGTACAGCTATATCGGACTGCGCAGCGCAGGGGAGGAGAAATAATGGAAACAGCATATCAGTTTAAAGAAGTCATGAGCAGACCCGAGCGTCTGGCTCCCGGTCATAGAATGTGTGCAGGCTGCGGCGGAACAGTTACAGTACGTGCGGTGCTGAGAGCACTGCACCCGGAAGATAAGGCAGTCATCGGCAACGCTACCGGTTGTCTGGAGGTATCTACCTTCATGTACCCCTACACTGCTTACGAAGACAGCTACATTCACAATGCATTTGAAAATGCAGGAGCCACCCTTTCCGGTGTGGAGACTGCTTACAGAGTCCTTAAGAAAAAAGGAAAACTGACCGACAATTATAAGTTCATTACCTTTGGCGGAGACGGCGGTACTTACGATATCGGATTTCAGTCCCTGTCCGGCGCCATGGAGCGTGGCCATGACATGGTATACGTCTGCTACGATAACGGTGCTTACATGAACACGGGAACCCAGCGTTCCTCAGCGACTCCGCAGTATGCAGACACCACCACTACTCCTGCAGGAAAAGTATCCAACGGTAAAGTACAGATCCGTAAGGACCTGGCAGCCATTATGGCAGAGCATCACATTCCTTATGTGGGACAGACTACCTTTACCGGTAATTTTAAAGATATTCATACCAAGGCAGAAAAGGCTATTTATACACCCGGTGCTGCTTTCCTGAATGTTATGTCTCCCTGTCCAAGAGGCTGGGGATATGACCCTTCTGAGATGATGAACATCTGTAAGCTTGCAGTAGATACTTGTTACTGGCCGTTGTTTGAGGTCATTGACGGAAAGTGGATGCTGAGCTATGAGCCTAAGAAGAAGCTTCCGATTGAAGATTTCCTGAAGCCTCAGAAGAGATTCAAGCACCTGTTCAAGCCCGGAAATGAAGAACTGATTGCGCAGTTCCAGGCGGAAGTGGACAGAAGATGGGAAGAACTGAAGGCGAAGTGCCAGTAAAACAGAAGAATAGAAATCAGAAGAATAGAAACCAGAAGGAGCGGGAAGAAACAGCGATTTCCCGTTCCTTTTTTGCGTCCCCCAAGAGCATATTGTGTATAGGATATTTATAATTAAGCAATTATTTCATATATACACCAAACATGGCATCCACTATACTGAAAATATATGATGTAGGGGTTAAAAGGTATTTTCCCCTATGATATAAGGATGGAGGAACAGTGTATGAAAGAGTTTGATGTCAGATATTATGGAGCTGTGGGAGACGGTATCACATTGAACACCCGGGCCATACAGGATGCTATTGATACATGCGGGCAGCAGGGGGCGGAAAAGTTATCGTCAGTGATGGCGTATATGTAACGGGTACGATTCATATGCGTTCCTATGTAGAGCTTTGTATAGAAGGCAATGCTGTGTTGAAGGCGAGCAAAGACAGCGATGATTATCCCGATTTTGAATGCAAAGAATGGAATACCAAGGCCGCTCCCCGTTCTTCAGCAAAGTGTCTCATTTATTTTGGATATATTCTACTGTAATCCGTATTATCCAAATGCAGACGGGATACATATTAATTGTTCCTGTGATGTTTTGGTGGACAGTTGTGTGGTTCATTCCGGAGATGACAGCATCATTATCCGGGCAAATACCAATACATTAAAAGAAAAGAGAGTCTGCGAGCGGATCATCGTAAAGGGCTGTATCCTAAGCAGTAACTGTCAGGCTGTGCGAATTGCCTGGAGAAATGACGGAATGATTAAAAACTGTGTCATTTCAGATATCGTAGTCACAGATTCCAAGGTGGGTATTGTCATTGAACTTCCTGACCATTCCAGCCCCACTGATTTGGGAGACAACTTTACCAGAGTAGAAAATATCAATATCAGCAATGTTGTGTTTGACAGGGTAGAAGAAAGTCCTGTAAAAGTGATCGTTTATCCGGACAACCTGTACGGTAAAATTAAGAATATCCGATTCTCTGAGATTACATCTACCAGTGGACAGTATCCCCTGGTCATAGGGCGACCTGATGCGGTGCTGGAAGAGATCTATTTTGACAATTGTAAGTTTATTGTAAATCAAAATAATGAACAATACGATGCTTTTTTCAATCATGTGAAGGGATTGCATCTAAATAATACCACATTCGACATAGTAGACAAAGATGAAATGGTGTGAAAATCATGAGCCTTTTTATAAAAAAAGAAGAAATACTCAAATTTCAGCAAAGTAATGAGTATGGCATGCAGAAGCATCTGTACGAGCTGTTGAAAAACAGAGTCTTCAATAATACCGGAGAAGACAGGCTCGTGCAGTCTGCGGATACGCAGGAGTGGTATCACCTTGTATGGGAAAGGATGTCTGATGCGGCTTTCCTGTATTTTATGGAAAAAGACGAACGCCTGGGAAAATGGGTACATGACCGTACCATGGAAATTGTAAGACTGTCTGCAGAGGACTGGATAGGTCCCTGGTATCGAAAGAATTTGAGACAGCGTAAAGTAGGCGCGTTGGAGACAGGACATATCACTCTGGCTGTGTGTGAAGCTTACGAAAATGCAAGGGATGTTTTTACTGCGGAGGAACAGTGGGAAATAAGGGAAGCCTTACGTACCAAAGGCATGATACAGTGCCGCAGATTTGCGGATGAAATCCTGGAAGGCAAAATGGGGTATAACTGGTTTATGGTATTGCTGAACGGTTATGGAACAGCAGCCATAGTACTGGAAGAGAAAGAAGAAATCAATCATGCCGTGGAACTGATCCGTGTACTTGCAAAATTATATAATGCAGATTCTTATGGGGAGTCGGTACAATATTCCAATTATGCGAGTCTGCATCTGGCCTTTCTGATCGAAATGATGATTCGAAGCGATAACGCAGATGCATCTGATCTTCACATTTCCTGCTACGGAAACTTAATTGAGTTGCCATAGCAGGCGGTTATGAGCCGCTGCACACCCATGTGCACAGGCATCTGGACCAAAACAGTTTCCAGCTTACCATAGGAACAGAGAGAATGCTGGTAGATCCCGGCCATTGCTGTTACCGGCTGGAAAGCCAGAAAAAATCGGCAGATGAGATTTCCCACAATACCATATCCATCCGCTATCGGGATGAGCTTCTGCGGCAACGCCCTGTGGAGCAGGAACTGGGAAGAGGGAAAGCCTCTGTCTACAACAAGCTGCTGGTCAATGAGCATTTTGAAGATCTGCAGATCATCGTTTCTGATGCGACCGGATTATATGAGAAACCTGTTGCCAGGGTGATCCGTATCTGGGTTGTGCGTATGCCGGACATTGTAGTGGTGGCAGACTATGTATTGGCAGAAGAACCGGTAGAATTAATCACCAGGCTGGTTGCCAATAACAGAGATAACAGGCTTCAGGTGGACAGAAGGAATGATCGTTTCCTGACTTTGAAGAGAAACGATTCTATCCTTGAGGTACATCAGGCCCTAAGTATGTCGGATGGAAAGAAGGATGATCCGGTGCTTTCTTATGACTGGTCCTTCCTGCATAATTATTACCATCCGCTGCCGAATCAGGCTGGACAGGGGAAAGAAGGAAGTGCTTTGGTTTATGTATGGACCAGCGGGCAAAAGGCGAAAGAGCATCAGAGAATTCAGGTGTACACAGGCAAGTGTCCGGGCAGCAGGGAGTACGCTGTGGTTTCAAAAGAGGATGAAATCAGCGTAATGTGTAACGATGAGGAAACTTTTAAAGTCTGTATGCAGGCGGGAAGGCTGGAAGTGCGGAGGCAGGAAGAGCACAGAAGCTGGGAATGGTAAAAATGAGGGAGCTGTCGCACTAAAATGTGCGATATGCTCCCTTTCTGTTCACGCTATTTCATATTGCTTGTTGAAAGATTAGTATTTTAGAAGCTCCTGGATTCTTATATTTGTTATGCTTTTCGTGGAGGTAGTACAAATGGATTTAGTACAAATCGGAAAATTTATAGCAGAGCTTCGAAAGGAACAGAAACTTACGCAGGAACAATTCGGCGAGAAGATAGGGGTAACAAATAAGACGGTCTCTCGATGGGAAAACGGAAATTATTTACCGCCTGCAGATGCATTACTGTCACGGCAGAAGAATATAAAGAAGCGGCAGAAGAAAATCTTACTCACACATTAAAGTCAAGCAGTTTTTCTCTTAGGGAACGAATTGTTTTTTATAAGACCAAATGGTTGAAAGAACATATTGCAATTATGGTACTTATAGGTGTTTGCATCATAGGGATAATGTTGGCAGGTATAATAAGTGGACAAGGGTGGTTAATTGCTATGGCAGTACTTGTGTTACTTGTTGCACATTGTTGGAGAAATAATACTATGATGGCATATGTGGAAAAGAATAGGCATGCGAATTATTTTCAAAAAGAGATAATTGTGGTAATATAAATAAAAGACAGAAAAATTGAAATTTGAAAGAGAGAATCGATGGAATACACGATTGAACGGGTCAAGTTAGGTGACGAAGCGGTACTGGCATTTATAATGACAGAAAGTTGGAAAGCAGGATTCAAAGATATTTTGAGTGCTGATACTCTTAAAAAATATACACAGATAGATAAAGCAACGGCAATGTACCGTCGTCTGTTGGAGCAGAATATTGGAAATGGATATTTGTTGAAAGTCGAGGGAAATCCGCATTGCATTGCCTGGTGGGATGCAACCCGAGAAAATGATATGCCAGATTATGCAGAGCTCATTTGTATACATAGCTTGCAGAATCAATGGCGAAAAGGTTATGGCAGTAAGATAATGGATGTTGTACTGCATGACATCGCAAAGGCAGGATATTCAAAGGTTATGCTTTGGGTTTTTGAAGATAATGTCAGAGCGAGACGATTCTACGAAACCCTTGGCTTTACAGCAAACGGAAAGGTAAAGACGGATATAGGAGCCGCAGAAGTTTGCTATGAAAAGGCTTTGTAAAATTACGGATTAACAAATTCCAATTGAAGGGGTTAATATTATGGAGAAGTTATCAAAAGAAGCAGAAGCAATAATGATTGAGCGATTTGGAAAAGATAGTATTATTGCGTTGGCAACAACTGTAGGTGGGACTCCTTACGTTCGCTATGTAAATGCTTTTTATTCTGACGGTGCATTTTATGTTCTTACATATGGATTATCAAACAAAATGAAGCAGATTGAAGCAAATCCTATTGTAGCAATTGCTGGTGACTGGTTTACTGCACATGGAAAAGGTATTAATTTGGGGTATTTCGGAAAAGAAGAAAATAAAGACATTGCCGAGAAGATGCGAGTTGCGTTTTCAGAATGGATTGATAATGGACATAATAACTTTGATGATGTAAACACTTGTATCTTGTGTATTGAGTTAATGGATGGATTATTACTTTCTCATGGAACACGTTATGAGATTGATTTTTCCAGGTAGTCGCAAATTTCAAGTTGTTACGCAAGTTTAATGTTGAAAAGACAAAAAGTTGTAGGAGTAAAATATGTGCAAGAAGATAAATATTCAGGAAGAACGGATTTCAGCGGAAGAATATATAGACTTTCTGAAAAGAACAGACTTAGGCTCTCAATATCCGAAAGAGCGATTCAATGATAGAATTGCCAAACTTGTCACTACTGTTTCAATCAGTCTTGTAGCCCGAAATGAAAACGGCGTTGTCGTTGGTGTCTTGTTTGGGTTGACCGATTTTGCTTATTGGCTTTATGTGACAGATTTGGGTGTAGATAGAACTTACACAGGACAGGGTATTGGAAGGCAGCTAATGAAAACTGCCCACGAAATCGCAGGCGGTGAAAAGGATATAGCTGTTTATTTGATTGCAAATGAGAATGCGATTCAGTTTTATGAGAAATTAGGCATGAAGAAATCTGAGGATGTTATGCAATATAATAAAATTGATTGGACAGAATTCGTGGTAAAATAGTCAGAGCATGAAAATATGCTGAGATTAGTAAACGGATTACTCCATGAAAGAATTACAAGATGAATATAAAAATTGGAATTATTTGTGCCGGTGATTGTGAAGTTGATTAATGTTTACACTCTGTTTACATACCTCAAGTCAGTGCCCGGAAAGCTTCTGTCTATGGGTATTCTCGGATTGGGACTTTTGTTCAAGTACGTTCCCGACAGACATCTTCATATACAAAAGCAGTGTGGTTGGTGATAAGACCTTTACGAATCTTATCCATTACAATGCCACTGTTGCCGCTTTCAATAAAACTCATGTTGGGATAGATAAAGGCAAACCAGAATCGGATATAGTTATCTTTAATCTTATATAGCCCTCGTTTGCTTTTCTCCGGATTGTCCTCTGTTACCGGTACTTCACGCTCCAAAATATCTAGATCAATCAGTGTCTTCAGGTACTTGGTCAGGCTGGTAGCTTTGACTTCCAATACTTTGGAAATAGAAGAGAGCTTGCTATTGCCGGCAGCAATTGCCTTAATTAAAGAAAAATAGCTTCCAACCTCTGTTACTTCCTGCTGAAGCAGAAAATGCGGTTCATCATATAAATATCCGGAACGGTTTAGTACACAGGTCTGAATAGACTGATAAATATCCTTGCTTGCAGAAAAAAGCTCGATATATTTGGGAACGCCACCGATTACAGCATACATCTCAATTAACTCTTTACGTGTCTTACCAGGGAAAAATTCATGGTAATAGTAAAATGGAATCTGCTTTAAACGTATCTGAGCAGTATGTCTCCCATACAAAGGGCTGTTATATGCAAGCGTTTGAGACTCCATCATGGAAATCAGGGAACCGCAGAGGATAATCATAATGGACTTATCTTTCAGCAGTTCTTCCCAGATACGTTGAAAAATGGAAGGAAATGCCGGATTTGCTTTGCCTATATACTGGAATTCATCTATTACGATTACTGGTTTTGAATCGAAGGATGTGTCTGTAATTGCCTTAAAAATAACATCCCAATTCTTGACATCCGCATTTTGAAGCAAATCACTATTAATAAAATATGAAGCCTTTTCTTTGAAAGAATTACGGTTTTGTACTTCAGACTCTTCACTGGCAAGGAAAAAGAGTGCCTTTTTGTCTTTGATGAATTCAGTAATAAGTGTAGTTTTTCCGACCCTGCGTCGTCCGTACATAATAACAAGTGCGCTGCCTTTTCGTTCGTATTCATTTTGCAGAGTTTCCATTTCGGATTCACGGTCAATAAGCTTTTCCATGCAAATACTGCTTTCACTGCTGCAGCCGCTCATAAATCTCTTCCTTCGATTCACTGGGATACTGCGTCACCAATGAAAGGATAGGACGGATCACATCCGGAGTCTCTTCGGTCTCATCTGCAATGACTACCAGGGATTTTCCCTTTCGGTATTTTGCCTGTACCATGGAGATAAGGTGCAAGGAAGTACCCTGAGCCATTCCCTCAGCCATTCCCTCCATTTTACTGTCATTTACTAAATCTCTCAATGCCTCACACATATTAACCTCATTTCCTTCCTTTTTCTGCGCATTCACCTGTTTCTGCATACCGACCATCACTCCTATAACGTCCGCCGTTTCACTATCCAGCTTTTGATAAATCTCATTTTCAGTAATAAGCTTCCTGAGTCTTCCTTTATCCTGACGGCAGGCGAGTACCATGAACAGTCCTTTCAGGGGTGATTCAAACTGGCTGAAATCCTCTAACTCATTGATACAGATAAGCTGGAGCTGATAATCTGAGAAGAGTGGTTCCCATAGCTCGGCATCTTTGCCGAAGTTTATCATGTCTTTCAGACTTCGAGGCCCTGTCCATTTCTCCTTGCCGTGATAAAGGCATGCTGTAAATACCGGTGCCAGCCGGTCTGAACTTCGCAGACCACATTTGTACTCGGCACCTGTTTTCAATAGTTTTTTACGCCGATTCCGCCTTTTGAGCTGCTTGATCTGCTCTCCGTATTCCAGAGAATCATAGTTCATGTGCCGCCAGGGCATAGTAAAATCGATGTCATTCTGGTCTTCGATAGCCAGAATCTTTAACCTGCCGCCTGATTTGAGCCTTTTCTTAACATCTCTGATTCGGGAGGTTGTTTTCTTGTACCCGGCTTCTTTGTAACTTTCGGAGCCTTCCTCCAGGTCTTCTACCTAATATCCGGTGAAAAACGGCAGAAACGCCATTCGACAACAGAATCTTAGAAAAACTATTTGATATAATAAGTACTTACTAAAAACAGTGTATCACAACGGTGGGATTGTGTCAATCTGTATTTTACATTATTGCAAAATTATAAAATACAGGTTAATATAATCCCACCGATCAGCCATTATGAAAAGTATTGCTTGTCGGCGGGATGGGGCCTTGCCCCTCACATATCCTGCGGCAGCATAACAAATTCTTTCCGATAATCCCCCGGCGTAACCTTATGAAACGCCTTAAAATGCCTGATAAACACAACGGAATCATTGTACCCTACAGCATCGGCGATCTGTGCCACGGTCATATCCGTTGTGCGCAGCAATTGCTGGGCCTTATTGATCCGGCACATATGAAGATATTTATACGGTGACATTCCAATCTGCCTTCCGAACATGCGGATCAGATGATGCTTGGACAGATGAGAAAATTCTGTAAAATTTTCCAGATGGAGAGGTTTGGCACAATTATCACGGATATATTCTGCAAGGCAGGTAATGTCCTGGCGATATAACTGAGATGGAGCAGTGCTGTCACTTGTCAGCGAATACAACAATTCCGTCAGCAGATTGGAAATATCATTGCTCTGGGCAGCATAAGAAAGGATGTCCGTCTGAAAGGACATCTGGTGAATCTGCTCCATCAGCTGCCAGGTATATTTTTGCGACCTCAATTTTACGGGAGTCAGACCGGAAAGAAGCGCATTTCTATAGCCATCCATGGACAAGGCATTAAAATGCAGGAAGAAAAAACTCCATATCCGACCGGGCAAGGTAAAATATTCCTGATAAGTATTGCAGTCGATCAATACTGCACTTCCCTTTTCCAAAAGACAACTCTGACCGTTCCAGATCATTTTCCCACAGCCATCGGTCGTGGCAATGAGCAAATAACTGTTAAATTTATCTCGTTTTGTGTAATATCCATCCCTTGCGATGAACTTTCCGGAGTCTGTGCAGCAAAAAGGAAAGGACTGAGCAAAAGTATCCAATGTTGGCATGTAATTATAAGATTCCGGCAATAAATCCAAATAGTAATCAAGCATATGAAACGCCGCCTTTTCTGGTGTCTTTCTTCTTATTATAATAGTTATCCGGGAAAAAACAATGTCCTTTATGGTGAAAGCAATTTTGTACTATTTCAGGGCAATAACCGTAATTGTTTTTTGGCGGTAATGTTTATATGCTTACTTTGTGTGCAACATTTTTATGGAAAAGAGGGTTGGCAATGGATAATATAATCAGAGGATTTCAGAATCCCCCGGCACAGTACCGCCCGGCGCCGCTTTGGGTGTGGAACGATGAAATGACTAAGGAACAGATTGCTTTTCAGTTAAAGGAACTGGCGACTCACGGCTTTGGCGGAGCCTTCGTCCATCCCCGTCCGGGTCTGGTGACCGAATATCTGTCGGATGAATGGTTTGAAATGTGGGGATATGCTTTGGAAAAAGCGAAAGAGCTGGGGATAAAGCTCTACATTTATGATGAGAATTCCTATCCTTCAGGTTTCGCCGGAGGGCATGTTTCAGCTATGTGTCCGGAAGCATTGGCTACTATTATGCGCTGCCAGGTGATAGACTGTCCGCTGGCGGATGCGTCAGCAATAGAACCCTTCAAGCAGGCAGGAAAAGATTATATTGCTGCATTTGCTGCGGAGGAAAAAGGCGGAAAGATGGTGATTGTCCGCAATCTTTCCGGTGTCCCGAAAGAAGAGTGGCAGAATCTTGGCGGCAAGCTTCTGATTTTTACAAGCGAAACCTCCGAAACTACCGGCTGGCTGGCAGGGTTTTCCTATGTGGACCTAATGCATCCTCAGGTGCAGAAAGCCTTTATGGAGACTACATACGAGCAATATTATAAGCATTTCGGAGAAGAGTTCGGGGAAAGCATTCCGGCCATTTTTTCAGATGAGCCAAGTGTGACACAGTGCAGCAAGGGGACTCTTCCTTTTTCCTATTGGTTTGCTCATGAATTCAGGAAGCGAAACGGTTATGATCTGCTTGCCAATCTGCCATGTGTATTTGCAGATGCAGAAGGGGAATGCTTTGATTATCCGGCTCAGAAAGTCCGCTTTGACTATTATGACACCATTCATGAACTCTGGACGAAGAATTTTGTGGAGGCAACCGGTACATGGTGCGAAGAGCATGGAATCAACTGGACGGGCCATTATATGGAACACCTGTGGCCTCATGTTTCCTATACGACTTCTCCGGCTATCCAGTCCAATTATGAGTATCATCAGTGGCCTGCCATTGATATGCTTTTTACCAATTATTTAAAAGACAGTCCAACCCACAGTGTCACTCACACCATCAGGGAGCTGAAATCTGCTTCCAACCAGTTTGGCAAGGAGCGTGCGCTGTGTGAATTGTACGGAGCAGGAGGCTGGGATTCTACTTTTGATGATTACAAGCGTATGGCAGACTGGGTTATGGTTAACGGTGTGAATTTCATCAACCAGCATCTGACCTATTCTACGATCATGGGAGCGCGCAAACACGACCATCCCCAGTCTTTTGACTGGAGAGAGCCCTGGTGGGATGAATATACGGTTATGAATGATTATCTGGGCAGATTGTCCTGGATGCTCAGCCGCGGGCAAATGGAGCAGCGGATTCTGGTGCTGAATCCGTCCACAACCGGCTACCTTACCGAGGCCGATAAAGCAAGCGGAGAAATCGTCAATCAGCAGGAATTAGATTGCATCAGCTGTCCGGATATGACGGAATTTCTTACTCTATGCCAGAAATTGTCCGATCTGCAATGGGACTTTGACCTGGGAGATGAATATACGCTGGCACGCCACGCCAAAGCAGGGGATGGCTTACTGAAGGTAGTAAAGCAGCAGTATTCCTGCGTGATCATCAGTGGCAGCATGAAAAATATGCTCACCTCCACGGCGGAGCTTTTGAAGTCCTGCATAAAAAGCGATGTACCAGTGATTGCCGTGGGACAGCCCGGCTGTTATATAAATGGTGTATGGGAGGAAGCATGTTACGCCGAACTGAGCTGGAAGCAGGTGGAATTAAGCAATATCGATGCCTATCTGGGCGGGTTGCTGCCGCGTAGGATTACGGCTTCTGTTCCATTCCCCGAAGGCTTTCAGCATATGCGCCGGAAGATCAACGATGGGGCTGAGGTATGGTTCTTTACAAATCAGGCCATGGAGACTTATGAAGCAGATGTAACACTGGCAGGCAGAGGTATAAAACAGCTGGACCTTTTTTCCGGGGAGGTGAAGGACATTGCCTATTCACAGGCAGCTGGCCCGCTTACCATTCCGATAAAGCTGGTCCGGAATCAATCCTTATTGCTTCTGGTGTCACCGGAGGAAGAGCAGAAGGATACACAGAGCATGCAGGTGTCCGAAAAACTTGCAAACACAAAGAAGCATACGTCTTCTGAACAAATAGACATGAAGCTCTGCAAAATTATTCAGGAAAGCGAAAACGTCTATCCCATCATTTATGCGGATTACGGAGACAGTAAAAATACTTATGTGAAAACGCTGTGCGATAAGATATTTAGAGAGCGCGGATTTGATTCCAATCCATGGGACAATAAAGTTCAGTTCAGGCGCAACATCGTAGACCGGGATGCAGACTATGATGAGAAAAGCGGTTTTACAGCAGTATATCACTTTACCGTTGCAGACCACTTCATCCCGAAGAATATCTCGGCAGTGGCCGAGCATCCTGAATATTGTCATCTGCGGGTCAACGGAAAAGAGGTATCCTGGATCATGGGAGAAACTTATCTTGACTATCACTTTGGCGTGGCAGATATTTCCCGATGCATCAAGGCCGGCGAAAACAAGGTAGAAGTGATCGTGGATGTATTTCATGTGGTCATGGAGCTGGATGCCATTTATATCAAAGGAGAGTTTTCTGTCATTGAAAAAGATGGCAAGTGGATCCTTTCCCAGCCACAGGCGATTACTTACGGAGCGTGGAAGAATCAGGGACTTACTTTTTATCCCTATGCGGTGCAGTATGAGTACGAGGTAAAGATGGATACTGTGCCTAAGGCAGCAGAGCTGGATCTTGGAAGTTACGAAGCGACAGCTGTTTCTATGAACATCAATGGTCATTATGCAGGACTGCTTCACGCAGATGGAAAACGTGCTGCAGACATTACCTCCTGTTTACAGGCAGGTGTCAACAAAATAACAATCCGTGTCTGCGGAAGTTATAAGAATCTTCTGGGACCGCATTTTGTGAATGAGAGAGGTTCCGCATGGCCGGTTATGTGGAAAGAAAGCCCGGAGCATGAGCCACAGGCCGGGATGTATGACCTTTTGGACTTTGGATTAGAGGAGCACCCTGCTCTGACAATACGAAGATAGATGCCTTGAATCCCTGTCATTTAGTCAGTTCAAATTTTGTTAAGTTAAAGGGTAAATCTTCGGGTTTGCCCTTTAAAAACATTTTGGGGAACATATTTGCCATTAAGTTAAGTGATTTTGAAAAGCAGGAATTTATCGAATTGTATCGGCGTGCTTGCGCTGTCGGATGTGATTCGTCCGGAAGCCAAAAATATGGTGGAAAAACTCTCAGCTATGCATACGAGGACGGTACTTCTCACCGGAGATAACAGGAAGACAGCAGATTATTTTGCAGGAAAAGTCAAAATGACAGAAGTCCATGCAGAGCTTTTACCGGAAGAAAAGGTAGAGCATATCAGGAAACTGCAGGCCGATGGGACAATGGTATGCATGATCGGCGATGGCGTTAACGATGCTCCGGCACTGAAGACGGCAAGCGTAGGTGTGGCCATGGGAAGCATGGGAAGTGATATTGCGGTGGAGGCTGCGGACATCGCATTGATGAGCGATGATATCTCCAAAATCCCTTACCTTAAGAGACTGTCCGATGCAACAGTAAGGACCATTAAATGCAGCATTACATTGTCCATGTGTATTAACTTTGTGGCGGTAACGCTCTCTGTTATGGGAGTGCTCACGCCTACAACAGGGGCACTGGTACATAATGCAGGTTCCTGCTTCGTAGTACTCATTGCCGCTCTGCTATATGACAGAAAGTTCGACTAGCAGATGGGCTTCTTGACAGGAGAAACAGCAGACTGTAGAATGAAGAAAAAAGACACCGGTGAGAGGGACATATGTTAAAGAAAACGAGAACAGAGACATTGAGTAGAAATGCTATGGCGCCGGATGATAAATTGCTGGTAAAGCCTTTTGTCCAGTCTGATGTTACTTCCCACGACCACGATTGCTTCGAACTGGCCTATGTTACCGGCGGAACCGCTGTTCAGACATTGAACGGGGTGGCGGAAACTGTGCGCAAGGGAGATTATTTTATTATCGATTACGGCAGCGAACACAGCTATCAGAACACTCGAAATTTTACCTTGATCAACTGCCTGTTTCTGTCAGAAATCATTGATGATACCCTGGCAGGCTGCAGGTCCTTTGATGAGCTTTTGAGAGTATGCCTGATCCGTTATCACAGGCAGTATTTGGGGAAAACACCGGTCAACCGCATTTTTCATGATGAGGACGGCCGTATCCTGAATCTGCTTCAGGGCATGCGGGAAGAATACTTAAGTAAAAGTACCGGCTATCGTGAAATTTTCAGGGGAAGGCTTCTGGAGATCCTGATTCTGACCATGCGGAAAGTAGTGGAGGAACATGATTCTCGCAATGATCAGAGCAACCGAAGCGAGATGGTCATGGAAGCCATACATTACCTTGAGATGCATTACAGCGATAAGGCAGTGTTGGGAAACTTCTGTAATGAACATCATTACAGTCAGCAATATGTCAGCAGACGGTTTAAACAGGAGACCGGGCTTACTGCACTGGAATATCTGCAGAAGATCCGCATTGAAAAATGTTGTGAGCTTCTGGCAGGCAGCGAAATGTCGATACAGGAAATTGCTCATAGCGTGGGCTATGAGGATGCCAAATTTTTCCAGCAGGTATTCAAACGCATGGTAAAGATGTCACCCAGAGAATATCGGAGGACGGCTTTGTCAGGGCGGACATAAAGATATCGAACTTTGACCTTGCGGATTGCATTCTGATAGTCTATACTGAAAGTAGAACTGCGGAAAGGATGGCAAGGAAAATGGAAAAATGTTTTAATGTAACTGCCACTTGTGTTCCTTCTAAGCACTATATGGTGGATATATCCGGGAAGATAGATAGAATTGAAGAGGAATTGATTGAAAAAGATTATTATTTCACCATAAATCGTGCCAGACAGTATGGAAAGACTACTACTCTATCAAGACTCGCAGCCAAACTGAGAGAAAAATATTATGTCATTCGGATTAGTTTTGAAGGGGCAGATGATCTTTTTGCGTCCGCCCAAAATATGGTTAACGGTTTTCTGTGGCTTACTGTAAATGAATTGAAGAAAACGGATCTTTCTCCGACTGTTCTTGAAAAATGGGCAGAACCGATTTCTGCTCCTCTTGAGTTGATGCAGCTGAGCAGTCGCATCACGGAGTTGTGCAGCAGTGCAGACAGGGAAATTGTTCTGATGATAGACGAAGTAGATAAATGCGCAAATAATGATCTTTTTTTGGGCTTCCTGGGAATTTTACGGGATAAATATATCAGGAGGGCAGAAGGAGAGGATACTACATTTAAAAACGTTATTCTTGCAAGTGTTTATGACATTAAGAATCTGAAGAGAAAACTCCGCGCAGAAGAAGATCATCATTATAATAGTCCATGGAATATTGCAATGGATTTCGATATTGACATGAGTTTTACAACAGGTGAAATTGCCACAATGCTTCGGGAATATGAAAATGACCATCAATTTGGAATAAAAATTGAATGGTTTAGCAGTCAGCTGTATGAATATACTTCCGGCTACCCTTATCTGGTATCCAGGATTTGTCAGATTCTTGATCAGAAAGTAGGAAAGGAAGCCAAATTTGCAGTTCCCGGGAGCGCATGGAGTCCGGAAGGTTTTCAAAGAGCTGTCAAACTGCTTTTATCTACGCAATGTACGCTTTTTGATGACATGAATAAGAATCTTGACAGATATCCGGAACTGGACAAAATGATGAGCGATATGCTGCTGCAAGGAGTGTCTTACCCTTATACAATCAGCGATAATACCACGCAGTTAGGCGTTCAGTTCGGTTATTTTAAGAATAGTGATGGTACGCTGGTGATTGCAAACCGCATTTTTGAGACTTATTTGTACGATATGTATTTTATGCGGGAAAAGTCAGACAGTATGGCCAGACAGGGTGCGTTAGAGAAAAACTCCTTTATTCGAAATGATGAGCTGAATATGGATATGATAGTCTCACGTTTTAAAGAGCATTATGATTTCCTTTACAGTGAACAAAATTGGAAATTTATTGAAGAAAACGGCAGATTTTTATTCCTGACATTTTTGAAACCTATTATTAACGGTGTCGGTAATTATTATATTGAAGCAAGAACGCGGGATCAGACACGTACGGATATTGTAGTGGATTATCGTGGGAAGCAGTATATTGTGGAAATGAAAATATATCATGGGAATGCATATCAGGAGAAGGGCATAGACCAGTTATGCGAGTATCTTGATTACCATAATCAAGAGAAAGGCTGGCTGATTAGTTTTTGTTTTCATAAGAAAAAAGAAAAGAAAGCAGGAATTGAGCTTTTGCATAAAGATGGGAAAGAGATTATGCAGGCTATATTATGATCAGCTTAAAAAAACCTATTAAATTATGGGGCTTCAGAATCAATATTAGTAAGTTGAAAAAAGCATCGGAGTGTTACTTCCGATGCTTTTTAGCGGAGATGGTGGGATTTGAACCCACGCACCCGCGAAGGTCTATCGCATTTCGAGTGCGACCTCTTCAACCACTTGAGTACATCTCCATTAATATCAGCTTTTTTATTTTATAGTACTTTTGCATTTTTGGCAAGCCCAAACTACAACTTTTTAGAAAGATTCTGTTGTGGTATTGCCCGGAATGGATTATAATGTTAAGTAAATGAGCTGTCTAAAGGCGGCAGAATGGAGGAATAGACATGAAAAGAATCGGTATGTTGACAAGCGGCGGCGACTGTCAGGCTTTGAATGCAGCCATGAGAGGTGTGGTAAAGACATTGGCCAACAGCAAAGAACAGGTTGAGATTTATGGTTTTCTGGACGGATACAAGGGACTGATCTACAGTAAGTTCCGTATGCTGACCGGTGAGGACTTTTCCGGTATTCTGACAAAAGGCGGCACGATTCTGGGTACTTCCAGAACACCTTTCAAGACGATTCAGGATCCTGATGAGAACGGACTGAATAAAGTAGAAGCAATGAAGCAGACTTATCATAAGCTGCAGCTTGACTGTCTGGTCATTCTGGGTGGTAATGGCACACATAAGACTGCCAATCTGTTAAGAGAGGAAGGCTTGAATGTGATTACTCTGCCCAAGACTATCGATAATGATCTGTGGGGAACAGATATGACATTCGGATTCCAGAGTGCAGTAAATATTGCAACCGATGCCATTGACTGCATCCATACGACAGCTGCTTCCCATGGACGCGTATTTATCGTCGAAGTAATGGGACATAAGGTTGGCTGGCTCACTCTGAATGCCGGTATGGCAGGCGGTGCAGATATCATTCTGCTTCCGGAGATTCCTTATGATATTGATAAAGTAATTGACAAAATCGAAGAAAGAGACAAGAAGGGCAGTCGCTTTACCATTATTGCGGTAGCCGAGGGTGCTATTTCCAAAGCGGATGCCAAGCTTTCCAAGAAAGAATATAAGAAGAAAATGGAAAATTACCCGTATCCTTCCGTTTCCTACGAAGTGGCAGCTGAGATTCAGAAGAAGACAGGACGTGAAGTACGCGTGACCGTACCCGGACATATGCAGAGAGGCGGAAGTCCCTGTCCTTATGACCGTGTATTTGCAAGCCGTCTTGGTTCCGAGGCAGGCAAACTGATACTGGACGGCGAGTATGGTTTTATGGTAGGATACAAGAACCGGGAAATCGTTCGCGTGCCTCTGGAAGATGTAGCAGGTAAGCTGAAGACAGTAGACCCTGATGCTTCCATTGTAAAAGAAGCCAAGCTGCTTGGTATCTGCTTTGGCGATTAAGTAATTCAGCCCGCATCTGCGGGGAAAGGGATTGGTAATTTATGTCATATACAGCGCTATACCGTAAGTTCAGACCGGATACCTTCGCAGATGTGAAGGGGCAGGATCATATCGTGACCACCTTGAAGAACCAGATCCGGGCGAATCGTATCGGACATGCGTATCTGTTTACCGGGACTCGCGGTACAGGTAAGACAACGGTTGCCAAAATCTTTGCCAGAACGGTGAACTGTGAAAATCCTACGGAAAATGGGCCCTGCGGAACATGCCGTATCTGCAGGGCTATTGCTGCGGGGGCCAGCATGAATGTGATCGAAATTGATGCTGCCTCCAATAACGGCGTGGATAATATCAGAGAAATTGTAGATGAAGTATCGTATTCTCCTGCGGAAGGAAAGTATAAGGTGTATATCATCGATGAGGTACACATGTTGTCCATCGGTGCATTTAATGCACTGCTTAAGACACTGGAGGAGCCCCCTTCCTATGTTATTTTCATTCTGGCGACCACGGAAGTGCATAAGCTTCCGATAACTATACTTTCCCGATGCCAGAGATATGATTTTAAAAGGATTTCCATTGATACCATTACCGCACGTATGCAGGAACTGGTGGCAGCAGAACAGGTGCAGGTGGAGGAGAAAGCCCTTCGCTATATTGCCAAAGCGGCAGACGGTTCCATGCGAGATGCTTTGAGCCTTTTGGATCAGTGCATTGCTTTCCATTTAGGAAAAGAACTGACATATGACAAGGTCCTGGATGTGCTGGGGGCAGTGGATACGGAAGTGTTCAGCCGTCTCTTGCGTCATGTTCTGGACAGGGATGTGCTCGGGTGCGTGACTCTGTTAGAAGAAATCGTTATGCAGGGACGGGAACTGACGCAGTTTGTGACAGATTTTACCTGGTATCTGCGCAACCTGATGCTGGTACAGTCTTCCGATAACCTGGAGGATGTTATTGATATGTCTTCTGACAATCTGGCCCGTTTGAAAGAAGAAGCTCAGATGATAGAGATGGATCGTATCATCCGATATATCCGTATCTTCTCCGAGCTGGCAGGGCAGATCCGTTTTGCTTCCCAGAAAAGGATTCTGGTAGAGATTGCATTGATCAAGCTGTGTAAGCCTGCTATGGAAACCAACAGGGAAGCTCTTGTTGACCGCATTCGTGAAGTGGAAGAGAAGCTGGAAAATGGTGTGGTAATCGCAGCAGATGGTTTGGGTGCAGACGGTTATCCCGGTGGAAACAGGCAGGGTGAAAACGGCAGTTACGGCAACGTAAATGGCGGTGGAACGGCAGGAGCAGGTTCAGGCGCTAAGCAGCCGTTACCTAAGGCAATACCGGAAGATATTAAAGAAATCGTATCGAAATGGCCTTCCATTGTAGGCAGCGCAGAGAATCCTATGCGCTTATATTTAAAAACTGCAAAACTGAGCCTGGCAAGTGACAACGGGCTTTTGATGGTGCTGGAGGATGGGCTTGCAAGTGATTATTTTACTCATCATCCGGAAAATAAAGAAATGCTGGAACGCCTGCTTGCAGATTTCAGCGGCAAAGAGGTGGCAGTCACTATTCAGACAGTGACAACCAAACAGGAATTTGAACAGAATTATGTTGACCTTTCACAGGTCATTCATATGGATATAGAAGAGGAGGATTAAACCCATGGCAAAACGTGGAGGATATCCGGGCGGAATGATGCCCGGCAATATGAACAATCTGATGAAACAGGCGCAGAGAATGCAGCGTCAGATGGAAGAAGGACAGAAAGAGCTGGAGGTAAAGGAATTTACAGCCACAGCAGGAGGCGGAGCCGTTGAAGTTAAAGTGAACGGCAAGAAAGAAATCGTCAGTGTGAAGCTGAGCGAGGAAGTGGTAGATCCAGAGGATATCGAAATGCTGCAGGATCTGATCGTAGCTGCTACCAATGAAGCACTGCGTCAGGCAGAAGAGGCTGCCAACGCACTGATGGGCAAGATGACAGGTGGTCTGGGAGGAGGATTTCCCTTCTAATGGAGCTGTATAGCGGACATATCAACAAATTGATAGAGGAGCTGGCTGCGCTGCCGGGAATCGGCAATAAATCTGCGCAGAGACTGGCTTTTCACCTGATCAATATGCCTCAGGACAAGGTGAACCGCCTGGCCAGTGTCATTGTAGAGGCCAAGGCCAATGTGCGGTACTGTAAGGAATGCTTTACGCTCACTGACCGGGATATCTGCCCGGTATGTGCCAACACAGGCCGTAACCACAAGATGATCATGGTAGTGGAAAACACCAGAGACCTTGCTGCTTATGAGAAGACCGGAAAATATGACGGTGTCTATCATGTGCTGCATGGGGCGATTTCTCCCATGTTGGGAATCGGTCCCAATGATATCCGGTTAAAGGAACTGATAGAGCGCCTGAAAGGTGATGTGGAGGAAGTCATCATAGCTACCAATTCCAGCCTGGAAGGTGAAACAACGGCCATGTACATCAGTAAGCTGATTAAGCCTACCGGTGTGAAAGTCACCAGAATTGCCAGCGGTGTTCCCGTGGGAGGTGACCTGGAGTACATTGATGAAGTGACATTGCTTCGCGCGCTGGATGGCAGGGTAGAGATGTAGAAAGGCAAGCGGCTGCCTGAAGCAGCCGGTGAGAATAATATAACTACAGAAAGGAACGTATCATGGCAATCGTATGCAATAACTTTGGAACAAGCAAGGATGGAAAGCAGGTAACGCTTTATACCATTTCAAACAGCAAAGGAATGAAAGCTTCCGTAACAGATTTTGGTGCACTTTTAATTAAATTATTAGTACCGGATGCAAACGGAGAAATCAGAGATGTAGTACAGGGATTTGATACTCTGGAAGAGTATTTTGTAAATCCTAATTTCTTCGGAGCTACCATTGGTCCCAATGCCAACCGTATCGATAATGCATGCTTTACCATCGATGGTGAAACTTTTAAGCTGGATGCCAACGACAGCACCAACAATCTGCACAGCCACAGGGAAGATGGATACCACAAGAGAATGTGGGCAGCAGAATATACGGAGAACAGCGTTACTTTCACACTGGAGGACCAGGAGAGTTCCATGGGATTCCCGGGAAACAAGAAATTTGCTGTTACCTATACCCTGGGAGAAGATAATGATCTGAAGATTCATTATCATGCAGTCAGCGATAAGAAGACTGTGATCAATCCCACCAATCACAGCTATTTTAATCTGATGGGACAGGGAAGTACAGATAACTCCGGCCATGAACTCTGGCTGAAGGCTTCTCACTATACACCTGTAAACGAAAAGCTGATTCCTACGGGAGAGATTGCACCTGTAGCAGGCACCCCTATGGACTTTACCAAGCCTAAAAAGATAGGTCTGGAAATCGATGCCGATTTTGAACAGCTGAAGCTGGCCGGCGGTTATGACCACAACTGGGTCATTGACGGCTGGGACGGCAGCCTGCAGCATTTTGCAACTGTGAAATCTCCTGATGGGGCACTTACCATGAAAGCAGCCACCACATTGCCCGGCGTACAGTTCTATGCAGGCAACTTCCTGGAAGGCGAACTCGGTAAAGGCGGCGCTGCTTATCACAAACGCTATGCCCTGTGCCTGGAGACTCAGTACTATCCCAACAGTGCAAATGAGCCATCATTCCCTTCCTGCATCTTTGGAGACGGCAGAGAGTACGATTCTGTGACTGTATACAGCTTTTCATAAAATCAGGCCCAGAAAGCGGCAGCTTACATAGTATATTTGGGAATATTGCAAAGAATGTCGAAAGGTTCTTAAAAAATCACGACAAAGATTGATAAAATACCTCGCGCACCGGTGATATATTGATGTAAACGGTGTGGGAGGTGTTTTTATATGGAATTGCCAAAGAATATTACACAAATCGGTGAAGCAGATCAGCACTGCAGGGTATACGTGGAGGACTACGTGGTATCCTATATCAAGCAGATGAATCGTCAGGCTGAGAACAGAAATATGGCCATTGCGCTGTATGGTGTACGTAAAGAGGAAAACGGGATTGCCTACGTCTTTTTCTATGGTGCCGGAAAAGTAAATTCCATCCAGAAGGAAGTGCGTCATCTTTCCCAGGCACAGCTTCAGGAAATTGAGAAGCTTAGGAAGCGTTACTTTTCAGATTATGATTTCATGGGATATCGGATGCTGGACGGCGAGATGGTTGAAGGCTTCCACATATGCGAGCAGGGAACCTGCAGGTACATAAAAGGCTATGCATGTTTTTATGAAAAAAATGATGTGATGCTTGCTTATATGCTGGATTCCCGCAAAGAGGAAGTGCCTCCTGAAACTGTGGACCAGGAGAAATTTGAACGGGTCAGAAAACGTCAGGAAGAAAGAAGGATACAGTACCGGGAAGGAACTTTGACCAGACAGACGACGGAGAAAACTGACACGTGGTCGGAATGGCAGGCAGATGGATTGTCAGAACAACAGACAGCCGGAGTGTCAGAGCAACAGACAGGCAGATGGCCGGCTCGATCAGTCGGTAAATGGTCTGGGCAGCAAGCTGACAAAGAAGCGGAGCGGGTAGACGACAAAAAGGCGGAAAGAGAACGGAAGCTTATTCTTGGGAAAACGCAGCACAGAAGGGATGATTCATCCGGCAAAGGAAACCTTGATAAGGGAAGTTCGAAGAGCTCTTTCCGTATGATGAAGGTGGCGGTGGCGGCAGTGTTCCTGCTTTTATGTGTGTTGGGAATTGCCGGTATGAATGATTTTGGAGGCATGGAGGCCATTCAGACGGCAGGGAAACAGCTGATCGCAGAATTCTCGGAACAAAAATTGCCGGATTCGGATACGCAGCAAACCTCGGGACAGAGTAATACTCTGGTTACGGAGGACAAGCTGACAAGCGCCATTCAACAGGAAAATTCGGCCCAGATGCAGACTGCAGCAAGCAATGAACAGCAAACAGCGGAGATCAGCACCGAAAACAATGAGGGAAACAGCCGGGAGAACAGCGCAGACGGTGCGGAAAATACATCCGGGACAGCTGAATCCACAGGGGTAAATGCAGATGAGCCGGAAAATGCTTCCGAGTCTGGGAATACCGCAGAAAATACCGGTGATGAGGCAAACGGTGAAAGTGCAAATGACGGAAGTGCAAATGACGGTGCCTCACAGCAGCCGCAGGAGTCGTCAGAACAGTCTCAGGAGTCGCCAGAACAGTCTCAGGAGGCATCGGTTCAGGCTTCTGCACCGGTGGCATATATCATTAAAAAAGGAGATACACTGACATCTATCAGTATTAAGACTTACGGCACGGATTCACGGGTCAAGGATATCTGTGAACTGAATGGAATTGAGAATCCGGACGATATTCGATTTGGACAAAAAATTCTGCTTCCTTAATGAGAGAAATATGCTATAATGGTCTTATCCTGGCATGAAGATCATGCTTTTGTGAGGTAGAAGATGGCGGAAATACATATTTACCAGAGAGAAAAAGAAAAAATGCAGAATAAGACGGACTATCGGGATAAAATCCGCAGGCACCGTTTGAAAGGGCTTATCAGAATTATATTGATACTTTTGGTCGTAGGTATACTGATTGCCCTGGTATCAGCTCAGTACAAGAATCATGTGTATACTTCTTACGATACGATATCCAGTCTGGAACGGGAAAAAGTAGAAGGGACTACAGACGTCCGGCTGGGCAATTCGATTTTAACATACAGCAGAGATGGTGCACATTGTACGGATGCAAAAGGAAATGTTGTATGGAACCAGACTTATGAAATTCAGGATGTGCTGTTGGATATCTGTCAGGATGTGGCGGTCATTGCTTCCTATAATGGCAGAGATGTATATGTGGTGAGTGAGGACAAGGTGTTGGGAAGCTTTTCCACCAATTACCCGATCAGAAATGTGGCAGTCGCTGCTACAGGCAGGGTCACAATCGTCATGGCCGATACTAAAACGACTCATTATAATACCTACTCGGCAGAAGGCAAGCTTCTTTATGAAGGGGAGGCTACCATGTCCGGCAGCGGATATCCTGTGGCAGTGAGTATATCTCCTAATGGAGAATTGCTGCAGATCGCTTACATGTACCTGGATGCGGGTGTGCAGAAGACAAATGTAGCGTTTTATAATTTAGGGCCGGTAGGTGCTAACAGTGCCGATTACTTGGTAAGAGTTCAGGAATACAAGGATCTCCTGATTCCTTATGTGCAGTTCATGAATAATGAAACTTCTTTTGCAGTTGGCGACAGTATGCTCATTATGTATAAGGGTGACCAGAAGCCGGTACCCCAGGCACAATTCCTATATGATCAGGAAGTAAAAGCTGTATTTTATAATGAAAACTATATTGGATTGATTTTTTATGCTCAGACTGGTAACTCATTGTATATGATGAATGTTTATAACACGGATTGCGAGCAGATAGGAACCTACTATTTCAATATAGAATATACAGATGTTGTCTTTACAAAGGAAGCTTTCATTGTTTACAATGATGCGGAATGCACTGTTATGACGTATAAAAATGAACAAAAGTACAGCGGCAGCTTCGATACGTCCGTTCATTTGCTGCTTCCGCTGAAAACAGCATACAAATATTTACTGGTAACCGGAGACAGCCTGGATACGATTCAGCTAAAATAAGAGACGCAAAGGAGAAAGACTATGAATATACTGAGCATTATTGTTTTAATTGTATTAATTTTGAAAATGATAGAAGGATATAAGCAGGGCATGGTAAAAGAGATTATTTCTTTTGTCTCCCTATTAGTCCTTTGTGTGGTAGTGGCGCTGATCAGCTGTGGCCTGCAGAGTTATATGGAAAAGGAATTCTTAGGAGTGGTAATTGCAGTATTGTTACTTGGATTACTGGGCATTGCCCATCATTTGCTGGGTTTAGTATTCTTTTCTGCAAAACTGATTTCCAAACTTCCTATTATTCATTGGGCAGATAAACTGTTGGGAATTGTGGCCGGAGCTCTGGAGACACTGGTAATTCTTTGGACTGTATTTATCTTTGCCATGAACGCTTCTCTCGGAATGCTGGGACAGCAGGTTCTGATGTATACCCAGGAGAGTGAGATTTTGTCTTGGCTATATCGTTACAACTTATTGGCGAAGTTGTTGGAGCATATAAGCGGAAATATCAACTTTATGATATAAGCTTGGGCTGCGGGGAAAACTGTTATGGTAACAATTTTCCCCGCACTTTGTTCATAAACCGGCGCTCCCTTCGTCAGCTACGGGCAGAAAAAGCCGCATGCAAGCATGCGCTTTTCCTGCCCGTAGCTGACGAGTGAACTGTTACCACAATTAAAAAAGGCTAATTAAAAAAGTAAAAAAAGTAGTTGACAAATAAAGAAAACCGATGTTATAATGAAAATCCACCGCGCGCAGAGATGAATCAAAGCAAAAAAAACGGTGAAAAATAATTTAAAAAAGTTGTTGACAAAACAGAAAACCTGTGATAAGATAACAGAGTTGCTGCGGAACACAACAGCAAACAGTACCTTGACAAATAAACAGTAATGCAACCCTGAAAATTCCAAGAGAAATAGTCAACCAAGCAACTTGGATGACAACTCTGGATTTATTCAGAGGATACGAACGAATCGTATCAAGAACGAGTGAGACTTCTGTTAAGAAGGATCAC